>JBFIDQ010000164.1:0-6970 GCA_041603795.1 Chlamydiales bacterium | reverse complement strand
CCTTGGAATTATTGCAGGCGTGATTGAGGACATTGGATTGGTCGAGTTAATTGATAAACGTCTTCCAAGGCATGTGAAGGAGGAAATCAGTACAGGGGAGGCTGTTGCCGGAATGATCATTAACGGCCTTGGGTTTTCTGATCGCCCAATGACACTCACTCCCCAGTTTTTTCAAAGCAAGGCATGGAGGTGCTCTTCAGAGAGGGGGTAACACCTGACATGTTCAATCGCTTCAAGCTTGGAAGGGCTTTGGACGCTTGCCATGAATATGGTTGTGATACCCTTTTCAGCGAGATTAGTCTGCAAGCTTGCCAAAGGAATAACATCGATTGTCGCTTCAATAGCGAAGACACAACCAGCTTCACTCTCACCGGAGAGTATTACTCAGACTCAGATGAACATACTATTGAAATCACCCATGGCTATTCTAAGGATCATCGTCCCGATTTAAAGCAGGCCATGCTTGAGCTTATGGTTAGTCAAGATGGAGGAGTGCCGATTGTCAGTAGATCATGGAGCGGCAACGCTTCTGATACCAAGATTTTTAGAGAGCGCTCGAAAGCATTAATTGAGACCTTTAGAAAATCGAGCACCCCCCGGTATCTGATAGGAGATTCAAAGCTGTACTCCAAAGAAACCATTGAGGAGGCACTGCAGTATCTTCCTTTCATCAGCAGAGTTCCAAGCTCCATCAAGCTAGAAAGAGAAACGATCGAAAAATCCCTCGAAAGGCCCCTTGACCAGTGGGATAAGCTGGATGAGAGAAATAGGTGTGTCAGTACACAAGCTGAGTACGCCGACTTGCAACAACGTTGGATCACTATTAGCTCGAAGGACATGGAAAGCCGCTCCGTAAAATCAACAGACAAAGCCAAAAAACGCGAACATGAAAAGCTGACAAAAGAGCTCAAAAAGTGCTCTAAAAAGCGATTCTCATGCAAGTTAGATGCGGAAAATGCACATCAATCTTTGCGAAAAATTGCCAAGTTACATCTTGTGGAAGTCGAGCAGATCATCGAACATAAGGTCTATGAGAAAAAAGGTCGTCCTCGGCCCGACGCTGAATTTACCATTATGTATCAGATTAACGGTGCTCTTGTGGAGAATCAAATAGCCATAGAAACGCGAGCCAGGCAAGGCAGCTGCTATGTTATCGCCACAACGGTCCCAGAAGAAGAACTGAGTGACCAGCAGGTAGTGGAAGCATATAAGGGGCAAAATAGCAGCGTAGAGAGAGGGTTTCGATTTCTAAAAGACCCGCTGTTTTTCACCTCATCTCTCTTTGTAAAAAAACCAGAACGTGTTGTCGGACTGCTGATGGTTATGACATTAACTCTATTGGTCTACTCGATAGCTCAGAGGAATTTAAGGGCTTATCTTCGAGAGGCCAGCGAAACACTCCCGAATCAAATAGAAAAAGAGACGGACAAGCCGACCCTTCGTTGGATATTCCAGTTAATGGAAGGCATAGCGCTCGTTCGAGTTTGTATTGATGAGGTAATAACGACCACAGTGTCCGGGCTGACGGGTCTACGAATGCGAATTCTAGCTTGCTTTCCCTTATCCGTCAGAAAAATATATGGAGTGGCCACATGAACTGCTCGCCATTGCATTTCAATGAGTTGCGCTCAATGTCGGTGTTCGAGCTGTGCCGGCTCTGTACAGAGCCCCAGATGGGATAAGATTCTCTTAATAACCGCAGGCTCTGTGGCATCCGGTCCATCTATCCTTTCGTCCTTAAGAGTTTAAAGGGGGTCCATCCCCTAAGCTACTATGGACCGGTCAGCTTCCACCTCGCCATAGTGCCACCGTAACAAATCAAATTTTTTTTCAATCAAGTCACATCAGGGGCCGGACGTACGACACGAGGAAAATACAGAGGAGCCTCACGAGAAGGCTTAGTGGACTTCCCACCCTGGTGTAGTCGATAAAGCGATAACCGCCAGAGCCGTAGACGATGGTATTCGTTTGGTAGCCGATAGGCGTCGCAAACGAACACGATGCAGCAATCGCCACGGTCACGCCAACAGCCTTAATCGAGGTAACCGAACCGAGCCCAACCAGATGCGTCGCCTGGATCGCGATAGGAAATACGAGAGGCCTTGTTCTCTAATCGCGCTTATGGAGGCGCATTATGACGTCGTTTTTTTCGATTGGGCGCGCAGCCTTTTGCCTCAGAAAGCCATCCTCACCTTGTAGTGGCCGGGGTTGTCCATTCTTACACCGGATCAGCTCTAGATACATTCTTGAGAGCAGCAGGTGCTCCCAGAATAGGTTTTGGTTGACCCGATCACTCTCCGTTCAGTAGCAAGCTCGCCTTATTCACGATGTTTCCCTGAGTGCTTAGTGCCTCATTGGGACTAGCCGTAATAATCGCGGCCTGCTGATCGGCAAGCTCTACCTCCGACTCTACGGACGGTGCTGTGGGGTCTGTTGTGATGGTGATCGCTGTGGAGTTGCCGGAAGGGGCAAGGTTTAGCGGAGCACTGCCTTGTCCACGGGTGAGTTTGGGGTGCAAATGTGGAGTGGGAGAGAGCTCCACTGAGTCGAGGTGGTTATGACCCTCACCCAGTATCTTATCGAGATTCTTGTCTAGCTTTTGGTGAAGCCGATTATCTTGCTTCTTGATCTGCTCCGCTTGTCCAGGTTTCTTTTCGAGACGCTGGTCCAGCTTGGTGTGTTTTTTATCGAACGTTTCGACTGCCTTCGTCGCGAGTCGATCTTGGATAGATGTGATCTTCATGGCATTATTTCTCCTTCTTAGCCGTTTTTGCTGCTCCCTGAGCAGAGCCGCCCGGGTTCCTTGGGGTAGCTGGCTCCAATAGAGCAGTTTGCTTGCCAAACATGGACTCCGCTTAATCTAAACGGCTTAGGTGCTAATAGATCATGTCGAAATTTTCCACAACAGAGGGGATTCGAAGCATGTTTTTTTTGTTTGCTGGTTGAGTTACGATCCTATCTGAACCATACCCACATCCCTGTGAAGTCGAGTCTCAGACTGTGTGACTCGACTTCACAGGGCTATGGAATACTTTGGGCAGGGATAGAAAAAATCAGCGGGAATTGCTGAGATTTGGGCGTGGTGCCTAAGGGAACCACGCCCGTGCCTATCACAGTTTCCTCGCTCGCCGGCCTATAGAGATTATAGACGTTTAAGCTACGACGTCCGCACCTTCCTGTGTCGTTTCAGCTGCAACGGCTTCGGATTCTGCGAGTAAATTGTAGGATTCGGTTAGGTGTGTATCGATCGCAGCGCCATAAGCACCCATTAGTTCTTCCGAGTAACTACCTAAAATGGCAGTTTCTTCCGCAATACTCGTTTGCAGTGTCTCCATTTCCGATGCGGCCGATTCCAAACTCTCAAAAGAGGTTGTTGCGAGTTCATCTTCCAGCATTGCCTCCATATCATTCAAAACCTCATCCATCTGCCCGGCGATGTCTTGAAGAACGAAGTTGCTGGAAGCAAGAAGGTTTACGTAGTCCTTAGTATATTCTACTGCATCCCCCAGGCTTTCCACGGATTCGGCAACAAGCGCTGAATCCCTTTCTGGAATCACGGTCTCCTCCAAAATGTCCGTTTCTGCTGCCTCTATGATAGGTTCTTCCACGGGCTCTTCGATCACTGGAGGGTCAGCGGTAATGATAACGGGTTCTGGCTCCTGAACTGCAGTCTCGACCATGCCACCGGAGGCATCACCCTCTGTGGGCGGTAGCGTGCTTTCTTGTTCAGGCGGCATCTGCACAACAGAGTTTGCTCGGACATACTTTGCCACCCTTGATGAAGATGCTGCATGGCTGCCAGCCTTTTCGGCTGCTCTGCCAATCCCGGTTAGCTTCTCGGTTTTGGATGTTAACTCCACCTGATCGGGAGGTTGAGCGTTCATCTTCACTACCTGTTTTTTTGATAGCGAAGCGCTATCTGTTTGCTTTGTCGGACTCGCGAGTTTCATCCCTTGTATACTCGAAATCTGACCAGGGTTAATCCTTGGCATGGTACTACTCCTTTTTTTGCGGTTCTATCGCTGATCTAGCAGTTTGGGTGCCATGTTTTTGGCTCACTCTTATTCAGCTATTTGCGGACACCTCATCCGGAGATGTACGTAGTGTCTATCACCACCAATTCAAAATCTGTTGTATTTTACCCACTGCGCCGTAAAGCCTCGCCGTTGACGGCGCAGTGGGTATGGGCACACTTGGGCACGAGAAATGGACAAGGCCCTGTTGAAGAAAAAGACCGCAAAAGATGGGGTCCCTCCGGTGAGGGCAACGTTTTGTATTTCTCGTCGCGTAGCTGGGTTTTCCGAAACCCTTCCCACCCATGCGGATGTGCCGGATGGAAAGGGCCTACGTCGCCTTTGCTGTACCCGTGAGGACTCAGCAAAGATCCTTCTGTCAATCCGGCGAGGCGCTAGCCCTCAGATAGGTGAAGTCCATCCCTAAGGCAGAAGCAATCTCCTTTGCATCGGTAAACTGCGCGCACCGCGCGACTCGTCTCCAAAACTCCTTGGGAAAATGCCGTTTCGGGTGCTCTGCTCTCCAGCGGCGAAAGAGGCGGCAGGGGTCGGCCAGCTCTTGGGAGATTACTGCTTCAGACGTCATGGGTGCTCCTATTGGATGTTTCAAAGCACCTATTCTGAAGGGAAGGAGTCTAACTAATCACGCACGCTTACCGGAAGGACACTGTGTGCGACAGGGAGAAAGTTTTCGCGTGGGCCGCGAGGAACTGGTTTCCTCTACGCCAAGCGCGACTTTGCCGAGTCGTTAGACCCTGTGGTTCTCGACTTAGGCTCCGCATAGTGGACAACGACGCACGAATACGTAGAGCTCCATGTAGCACGCCGATTCGAGTGCTGGGAGAAAAATTACGCCGCCATGCTCGGCAAAAATTATGCCGCTAGCGTTCTGGAAGAAAACAGCGAACAGAGCAAAAGGCGCGACACCTCTCGATGCCGCGCCGCTCATCTTACTCAACACTCTGTTGAGGCTCTCCTTGTGAAAAAGGTCTACTGACTCGTAGATCGATTACGCAAGTATGTTGATGTTCTTTTGATCTTCCACCAGAGAAGCCTCTGTGGTTGATTCTTTCCCGGAGGGGGCTTTGGGTGCACTAAATAGAGCATTCTCAGCGACCATTATAGCATCCCCTACTTCCTCTGCCGCCAACATTATAGTTTCCTTGACTGTAGCCTCGGTGTTGAGGTTGCCTATCTCATTGGTCAAAGTTCCTAAGGTCGCTGATAACGAGTCGAGTGACTCCTGACTGAGATTCTCCACACCATCCGCTATTGCGGTTTCAAAAGCGGTGATCAACTCCTGAGCTAAAGGATCAAGTTGTTGCATATCAGCGCTACCAGAGCCTAACAGGTTTGAAACCTCCTGAAGGAATTCAATACCTTCCTGAAGCATCCTTTCAGCGCGGTCCAATTCCTTCTTATCTGCAGTCGTAGTCGTTGTAGTGATCTCCGTTTCAGAAACGGGGTCCGGTACAAGTACGGGTTCAGGTACAGGCGCACCTTCCTCCCTCTTGCTGAGATCTGCTGTCGCATAGGTAGCTGCTGTGACCTTCTCTTTATTCGCATCAGGATTGGCAGCCGAAGCCCTTAAGCGTTCGCTAAACTGATTCGGCCCTTCTTCCTCCTGCTGCTCATTGCGACTCGTATGTACATTCATCTTGTTTCCATTCTTGTCGTACCCTCCCATACCTATTCTAGGTTTGGAGTTCATGATCGAATTCGCTAGCGCCGCGATATCGACCTTTACTGCTTCTGGTTCCTCAAAGGCCGCAGGGTCAGCTTTGTGCAGCTGAGGTCGAGTCATTTTGATTCGATACCCATCGGCTAGCTGCGCCCGCTGATGAGCTTGTTCCATCTGAGGCTGAGCGTCCTGTAATGGTGCGAGGTTCTCTGCGAGACTTTCCATCTGTGACGCAAGCAGTTCAACTTCATTTTGCTGCACATCGTTCATCATCTGATCAACTGCAGAATCAACCTCTGACGATTCCTGAGTGACGGCTTCTTTAGATTTTGTATCCTCAGTAGTCGATTCGGGAAGAGGCTCTGGTTCCGCAAGCTCCACTTGTGCCGCTTGTGCCGTTTGTGAAGTAACCAACTGCTCCCCAAACTCCTGTGAAGCAGTCGTTGTTTCAACAGCGGTATCCTCTACAATTTCCTGCGAACCGGCAGCCAAAGGATCAGTCTCAATAGAATAAGGGGTCTTCGTCGCCTCAAGAAGCCCATTCATCACATTGACGAGCTCATCAGATATCTCCTTAACCGAGGCCTCTACTTCACTCGTAGATGCGGCAGCCGTATCGACGTAGGAAGAGAGAGCTTCCTGTTCTGCTAAAATACTCGCGCGGAGGCTTTCTAGCTCCGCTTCATTCTCGGGATCAACCGTCGTCCGATCGAGGTCGGCCAAAAGGTTATCCATTCGATTGTAGGCTGTTTGCGCGGCAAGCTGTGGGTCCTCTGAGGTGCTGATTGCCTCGATGTCCGCCACGATACTATCGAACTGGGTGTTGATCGAGTTATTGAGGTCGGATCCTGCATCCATTTCTGTTGTATATTCTTTTACGAGCACCCCTTCATAGGTGTTGCCAAGCCCCTCTGAGGTATACGAGACGACAAACCCGCCATCTACTTTCTCAAGCGAGGCGTCACTGTAACCACCGACAGAAGCGTCGTTTACCTGGAGGGTGTCTCCTACTTGATTGCCATCACTGTCATACTGCTGCATGCTGATGACACTATTCAAGCTTTCGTCCAGATGATTATAGGTGACCGCAAATCCCCCATCTTCTAGGGCCAGAATATCCGCGTTATTGGCTCCCGTAACCGTGCCATTGGTAAGATTGATTTCCGACCCCACCGTGGCGCTGGGGTGTGACATTCTAGTTAGAAATTCACCGCCAGCCCCTCCTGGCTTCCAGATAGATTTGAGTTCATATTAAACCTTTTCCCATGCCGTTTTG
>JBFIDQ010000163.1:0-6970 GCA_041603795.1 Chlamydiales bacterium | reverse complement strand
TGGATGAATCTTCAGCTTAATGGCGTACTGCTGCATGCAATTGATCACCTTGCGAAGATTGCGCTCGATTTCTATCGAAATGCTTTCGTGCGTCTTGATGATTCCCTGACCCTGGCAGTAGGGGCATGAGGTGTAGAGCGTTTGCATGAGTGAACCGCGGCTTCGCTGCCGAGTCATTTCCACCAGGCCAAAATCGCTCATTCCCAAGATGGTGCAGCGAGCGGTGTCATCTTTCATGCAGGTCTTGAGTCTATCCAGCACGCGCCGCTGGTTCTTGCGCGTCTTCATATCAATGAAGTCGACAATGATCAGCCCTCCGATGTTCCGCAGGCGCAATTGACGGGCAATCTCATCGGCGGCTTCTAGGTTGATCCGGACTAGCGTCTCCTCAACATCTCCGTCCGCATTTGTGCTGCGTCCCGAGTTGACGTCGACCGTGTACATCGCCTCCGTACGATCAAAGAAGAGGTAGCCTCCACTGCTGAGCCATATTTTGTGCCGCAATGTACGTTCGATCTCGCGCTCGACATTGAATCGCTCGAACATCGGCACATTGTCACGATACAACTCGATACGGAGGTTGTGCTCGTTCGCATAGTTTGCGTAGAGGCGCTTACATTTTTGATAGACTGCGTAGTCATCGATTAGAAGACGATCGAACTTTTTGTCGATCGCTTTCATGACGGCCCGTTTGATGAGGTCGGACTCCTCATAGAGCAAGGTAGGCTTCTCTGTATCTTGGAATTTCTCGATGACGGATGTCCAGTGATCGACCAGCTCTTGAGCCTCCTGCTGAAGGACTTCAGGCTCTACGTGCTGGCTTGCGGTTCGACAGATCCATCCAATACCAACGGGGAGCTCAAGAGAGCGAATGAGCTTTTTCAGCCGTTCCCTAGAGCTTCTCTGCTCAATTTTTCTAGAGACCCCGCGGTGTTGCGAGTTGGGGAGAAGAACCAGATAGCGGCCGGCAATAGAAATATTGGAGGTGAGCCGAGCGCCTTTGGTTCCGATGGGTTCTTTGACCACTTGGACCAAAACCGACTGGTTCAACTTCATCACCTGGTCAATGTTCGTTCCAATATCCTGCTCAGGCTTGACCTCAGAAATGTCGTAATCGAGATCGAAGTCCATATCGAACATCATCTCGTATTTTTTGGTGTTCTCTATGATATCGGAGATATGAATGAAGCCGTTTTCGCCCTCATTGATATCGATGAAGGCCGACTGAATATTATGGAGAATATTCATGACCTTACCCTTGTAGATATTTCCGGTCAGTTGGCGCTCTTTTTTACGCTCAATGACCAGATCATGGAGAAGGCCGTTTTTGAGATGCGCGTAGCGAATCTCCTTCGTCTCGATGTTTAGAAGAATTTCTTCCACTAGTCTTCTCCCTTAGGGCACTTTACCCGGGGATCATACACGATTCTTGGCAGATGCGCTAGGAAAAAGGACGGCAGGTTAACGCGGCATATTTGGAGCAATGGGGAAAGTGATCGTAAATCGGGTGTGCTCCCCCGGGTATGAGGTCGCTATGATCTCACCATGATAGTCTTCGATAATTTTTTTTACTATCGAGAGTCCCAATCCAGTGCCATCACCTGGCTTCTTTGTTGTAAAGAATGGGTCGAAAATCCGATCCTCGTCGGCCGGCTGAATCCCCGTTCCGTTGTCTGTTATGGTCATGACCAATTTCTCTGGATTTCGCGGCGGAAAATAGCTCGCCTCAACTTGGATGGTTCCGTCGCCCTCGATGGCATCTCGAGCGTTTACCAGTAGATTCAATATGACCTGACAAAGCTCACGAGGGCGAATGATGATAGGGTAGCTTCTCGTTGGAAGAGACAGCTCTAGATTGACTTCCTTAGGTGTTACACGGTCGATCATCTGAGTGAGGTCACGTAGGCACGGAATGGGATCCACTGGATAGGCCGCTTGCTCTTCATTCTTGGCAAAATCAAGCAGTCCGTTAGCTAGGTGGGTGGCCTTGAAAAGGGTCTTTTCGATGAGGTGGAGGTGACTCTTTTCATACGAGCTCGTTGCCTTTTCTTGTAGCATTTGGTTGAACGTAAGGGCGCTTGTGAAAAGGTTATTGAGATCGTGAGCGACTCCGGTCGTGAGTGCACCTAATGTGGTGAGGCGGTGAGCATGGAGCCAATCGAGATCAAGCTTGGCGGCTTCCTCGTGGGGAAAAAGAAAGAAATGGAGTCCCATCGCCCTTTTGTTAGTCGATGTGGCACTGGTCTTATTGGCCCAAGGGTAGGGATGTCCAATGAGTGCCCAAAAAGTACGAGTGGTGCCTTGAATGGGAGAGAGGTCGAATCTAATGGAACGCACCTGCGGCTCCGCCGTGCGGTAGACGCGCGTCACCAGGGGCTCCAGTTCATCCCACCCGCCATCAGCAAGAATCTCTTGCAGCTGCAAGGGCATGGGGGTTTCCTCTGGGAGACCGACAAGGCGAAAGAATGTTTTGGGGAGGTCTAGGATTTTGCCATCCGGCGCAATTTCTAGGGCCGTCGCTACGCCAGCTTCTACCAGCGTTTGAAAGAGGGGGTAGTCACTGGAATAGGCAACCAGTGAGTGTAAATGTTTTGGTGGGTTGATCATTTTTTTGTGCCTTATATTATTTATTACGAGGCTTTTCTAAGGGATGGGGTGAAGGGCTCTAGCTCTAACCATTCGTCGGGAAAATCGATGACTTTACCTTGGTCGGTGATGGCCATGACGCGCCAGTTGGCGGTGGATGCGGCGGTCAAAGAGGATTTTATCTTAAGTCGCTGCTGTCCATGTAGGAGTCCAATCTTGTGTTTTTCGGTTTTCTTGTCGCCGTGAAGATCTTTCTCAATTAAAAGCATGGTTTCGGTCCATGGAAACTTATTTTTATTAACGATCTCCCAGACCGTGCCGCCTTCCTCATCATCTCGATAGCGAGACCCAAAGATAAGGTGATCCTTTGCTCGGGCTTCTCTGATCTGGCGTTGCTGTATGGCTCTGTCGTTGTTGGAGACCTGGGCCGCCACAACTAGGGCACGATGGAGAATAAAGGGGATTAGAAGAAGAAGTAGGGCGACGGGCGGCGGGATGGCTTGCAGGAGGAGGAAATTCCATGGGGTGCCGCCGAGAGGACTAGGAATGGGGACGATGCAGAGCAATGACACAAATAGTGCCATCAGTACAAGGATTTTATTGCTCATTTGGGCTGCTCCAATAAAAGGACATCAATGTCTCTTCTTTGCCATCGGCAGAAGGAAGAGGTGCATAAGAGTCCGTGGAAAGGAACGAAGAGGTAAGGATTTTCTGCTTAAAGTGTTACGAGATGAGAAAAAGAGTAGATTTTTACCCAAATTTGAGCTAGACTTGCTCTTATTATTCGATGTCCCAGGTGTAAATGGAGCTAGCTGACAAATTTAAGATCTATGTGGACCGCCTTCGTAATGGAAAGCGGGAGAAATTGGAGGAAAGCGTTCCTTCCGATTTTCTTGTTGTGGAGGGGGACGAAATCTCTTTCGATGAGACCGTAGAGCTTGACGGCGAGGCGTATCTAGCTGAGGACCATTTGGTTCTGCATATTGATGCCACTGTCGCATGCCAGCTTCCCTGCTCAATGTGCAATGAGCCAGTAAAAGCCGAGATTATGGTGCGCGGCTTTTATCACGTTGAACCAGCTGAAAAGATAAAAAGCGGCGTATTCGATTATTCGGATTCTCTAAGAGAAGCACTTCTTCTAGAGGCTCCACGCTTTATTCAGTGTAACGGTGGCTCTTGCAAAAGTCGTAAGGAGCTATCACCCTACCTCAGGGACCAAAAAAAAGAGAGCGGGATGGAAAGCCATCCTTTTTCAGAATTAACAGCAGAAGCCAAGGAAGACGAAAATGGCAGTACCACGTAATAGAAACTCAAATGCACGCAAAAACACGCGTCGCGCACACGACTCAAAACAACCACGCAATGTGGTGAGTTGCCCTCGATGCAATTCGCCTCGCTTGCCACACTACGCTTGCCAAAGCTGCGGAGCCTACGGCTCTCGCCAGGTAGTCGAGGTTGAATCTTAGAAGTCTTTTCAGTGGCGAAGCCACGACAGAGGACAAACGATTTCTTGTTGCGGGAGCAGCGCAGGAAGGTTGAAGCATAACGTTTCGCCGGCACTGCTCCCGCAGCGCAAACTATGTATCCGTTGTACCCCAGGTTCCGCAGCAGGAGCGCGTTGCTTCAGCAAAATCCTCTGTGCAACAACGCCTATCTGGGCTATCGTATTTGGCATTATGGCAAGAAAACCGAATAAATTCGCTGAAGCGACAATTGAATCTCTTAGTGCAAAGGGACACGGACTGGGGACGTATCTCTCTGGTGATGAGTCGAAACGCGAGATAGAGGTGCCGTTTACGGCTCCAGGTGATGTGGCAAACGCTCTACTACTTCGCAAGAAGAAGGGGGTGATGCAAAGCCTCCTGGAAGAGATCGTGATGCCGTCACCGGACCGTATTGAGCCGCGATGTGCGCACTTCGGTAGGTGCGGGGGTTGCCGCTGGCAGCACACGGACTACACACGTCAGCTCCAATGGAAAGAGCAAAGAATACGCGATACCTTCAATGGAATTACGGTAGAAAACTGGCTGCCTATCCTGCCAAGCGAGCCGTGGCACTACCGCAATAAGATGGAATTCTCATTTTCGCAAAATGCGGCGGGAGAGCGCTACCTGGGTCTGATGATGCAGGGAAGTCGCGGAAAGGTGGCGACACTCACAGAATGTCATATCGGACCCAAATGGGCGCCAGAAGCGATCCAAATAACGCTATTGTGGTGGGAGAAAAGTGGACTTGCGGCGTACTTTCCGCCGAGAGATTCAGGTTCGCTACGGACGCTTACGGTGCGGGAAGGGGTGACAAGTGGCGATCGTATGGTGATCCTGCTGGTCTCAGGAAATCCTGACTACGCTCTCTCTCAGGACCACCTCAATACATTCATGAGCGCCATGGAGGCCCTTGAGGTAAGCGTCTACTTACGCATCCAGCAGGCCCAAAAGGGACAGCCCACTCGTTTCTACGAGATGCACTTGGCCGGCCGAGAGTTGCTCCGAGAAGACCTCACCATCGGCGACAGGGTCTATCAACTCAATATCAGTCCATCAGCCTTCTTTCAGCCCAATACGCGACAAGCTGAGGTCCTATACAACCGAGCTCTGGAGCTCGTTGAGGTGCCAGAGGACGGCCTGGTCTATGATCTCTACTGCGGTACGGGTACGCTCGGACTCTTCGCATCGCACAAAGCCAAGAAGGTCGTTGGCATTGAGCTGTCAGCTGACTCGGCGCTGGACGCGAGAGAGAACGCAAAGGCGAATGGATGTGACAATGTGACGATCCTCACGGGTGATGTGGGAAAGGTTTTGCAAGGCCTAGAGAAACCGGACCTGGTGATGGTCGATCCGCCGCGAGCCGGACTCGATGCCCCTGCACTGGCTCACCTCAAAGCGCTGCAAGCCGAGCGCATGCTCTACATCTCCTGCAACCCAAAAACTCAAGCGGAAAATATCCGCGAACTCACCGACTACCGCGTGGTAGCGATCCAGCCTGTCGACCAGTTCCCACAGACTCCACACGTGGAGAATATTGTGGTGTTGGAGCGTGCTGGGGCTTCTTAGCGTCGGGGTTCTGTCATTTTATGAAGGCCGGTCATCGTGAGGCCGTTTTGACTCCCTTTCTTCGTTTTTGACGCTGTTTTCTGGTTCCATTAAACCTTTGAGCAACTGGGCTACAACATGGATTGCTGGCGAGTCTCCCTCGAGAGATGCGAAAGACCATTTAAATTTCTTGAAGGCTTCAAAATTTTTATCCTGTGTAGCCCTTTGGAGCATTGCGTTGTTGCATAGGATTTCTTTTGCACGGAAATCAATGATCAAGCGGACCTTCTGTGTGGGACCTTCGCACGAGCCGTAACACAAATGGCTACACCAAGGGCTGATGCGCCTCCAAAAATTAAGTTTCGCTAGTTCAGCGACCTTGGTTGTCTCAGGAGAGTACGTAAATGAAGTAGGTGGTGTGTAGCGGACCTCAAATTTGAACGGGTTAAAGTTGCAAAATTGGGAGGTAGAACGGCTAAGCTCTACCGTTACTTGTTTATCTTTGATCACCGTTTTGAACAACGTAGCATCAATATCAAAACTACGCCTTGAAATTGATGATGAGCTTGGCTTCGAAGACCGCCTTGTAAATCTATGGAAAAAACCACGCTTCGGGCTTGGCGTTGAGACCGTTGAGACTGACTCTGAAGACTGGGCTACCCATCTAAAGACATAATCGAGATCTTCCACGCTTGAATATTCTTGGTTAAATTTTAACAAGTCAACTGTCACTTCAACTCCATAAACAATTCGGCTGTTATACGACAGATCGCGCGATGAGGTCAAGCATAGAGCAGCAGTTAGGTACGGATTTAAATCACACCCTGCTCAGGTTTCACAAAAAAAGTTCTTGCCGAAATTTAGGGGCGAAGTCCCGGCAGATGTTAGCCTAGGGCGTGAGCCCTAGGTGGCTGTAAATGAATGGATTAGCCCCAAAGGGGCGGCACAATTTGTCGTTGTGAGCATTGTGTGTAATCGCTCATTGAGACCAGCTCACTACGTATTCATCGTCGACCAGGCCGTCATGGTACGTCATACGCAGGCCACATTTTTGTGCCGCCCCTTTGGGGCTAGTCCATTTATTTATAGCGTCAAGAATATCGTGTCCGAAAAGCTCAAAGGCCTCTGCTGACTGATTGATCGCCTTCTTTTTTAACGGCGTTTTTCCCTTCCATCTGAGTCTCCCAACTTTTTCTTCCAAAAAAGCCGGGTCCTTGACTCTGGGAGGGAGGAGATCGGGTAGGAGAGGAGCCTCCCGGCCCCTCGTCCCCCCACACCACCGGGCATACGGATCCGTACCACGGCGGTTCCTAAACAGCAGCGTTCATAGCCACCGCCCTTGATTTGGACGA
>JBFIDQ010000162.1:0-6977 GCA_041603795.1 Chlamydiales bacterium | reverse complement strand
GCCTACCGCACCCCCTGAAGTGGTCGCGAATGGTCTGCATCTCGTGCAAGGATAGAGCAAGCTGCCTGTCTCTACTGAGCGCTTCTAATTCGAGGTCAGTGACCTCAAGATCCACGCAGCCCCGATCATTCTGCAGAACCGTAACATCTTGTACTAAGGGATTTGCCAGAGCCTCGATTGCAAAGCGCTGAAGCGATTCTCTTTCTAGATCGCCCGTAAGGGCGTACACCGTGGCACAGATGAGCCCCTCGCCTTCGGCGAAGGCCCTGTTCAGCGCATCCTCCGTTGCCAGGCGTGCCGTGTTGGCACGGTTGTCAGTGACCCCTTTCTTGTAGGCCACGCGAATCATCCAATCCCATGAAGCGTCTAGAACAACCCTTTGCGTCACCGGATCTGCTAGCGCTTCCTGTCCGATGACCTCGAGGTCATCCGGACTAAATGCACCGTCAAATTCGAACGTGTGAAAAATAGAGAGGCGATCGACTTCGAGACCGTAAAATTCTCTAGCCTCGCATCGAAGACGTAAGGCCTCTGGATTCTCCAACTCCGGTGCGGAGCCTACGTAGATACAGGGATTCTTTTCCGCTAGCACCACTGCACCCCCTCTCCGGTGACAACAGATCCCATCACCGTCGCATCCTCACAACGCGCACACAATGCTTCTGCCTCCGCAAAGCTCATCGCAAGGACCATTCCGATACCCATATTGAACGTCCGGCGCATCTCATCCAGCGGCACCCACTCTGCCAGCGCGTCGAACACCGGAGGTGCGGTCCACTTGCTGGCATCGAGGGAGGCTCCCAATCCCTTAGGAAGCATTCTTGGAACGTTTTCCGTTAGTCCCCCACCCGTAATGTGGGCCATGCCCTTCACGACTCCGGCCTCAGCCAACTCCAGACACTCTCGGACATAGATACGCGTCGGCGTCAATAGATCATCATTCTCAATTTTTCCCTCTTCTAGAAGCTTACGAACCAGGGAAAATCCGTTGCTATGCAGGCCTGAAGAGGCGAGCCCTACCAAAGCATCGCCCTCGACCACGCGTGATCCATCAACGAGCGCATCCTTTTTTACGATGCCCACGCAAAATCCACTGAGATCGTAGTCGCCTGAGGCATAGAATCCCGGCATCTCCGCCGTCTCCCCGCCCAAAAGTGCGCACTGTGCCAACTCACAGCCTCTGATGACCCCAGAAAGCACACTTTCGGCTTCGTCCACGTCGAGCTTAGATGTCGCAAAGTAATCCAAAAAAAAGAGAGGGCGAGCCCCCGTTGTGATCACATCATTGGCACACATCGCGACAAGATCGATCCCAACGCTGTCGTGTCGACCGGAATCGATCGCCAAACGAAGCTTGGTCCCAACCCCGTCAGCGCCTGCTACCAGGTAGCTGTCGCCTAAGGGAAAGAGGCCGCCAAAGCCGCCGAGGTCCGGACAGCGTCCCATCAAACGGCGCACCAGCTCAGCGCCTGCGTCGATATCTACTCCAGATTCCTTGTACGTAGTCACGTGGCACCTTTTCGATCAGTTATCCAAAACGGAACGTAACTGATAGCGGCCTGAGACATTATTCTGCAATGCTTTTATTACAGCTGGTAGCTCCCTCTGGGGCTAGCCTTTCGGAGGTGGCAGGAAGAGACGGATGGAAAGACATTTCTCATAGTGCAAAAAGTCGCAATCACTTGTAAAAATGGAAAGCTGATGCCTTTCCGCTGCGGCGCAAATGAGAGAGTCGGTGTGGCTCCCCTGAATTCCACTTGCGCGACAGTTATTGGCCATTTCTGCCGCCCTCTCGAAATCAGCCGTACTTAGCGGCAAATCCTCAAACGCTCGAAGTCTGTCGCGCAGTTTGTCAAATTGTTTTTTCTCGCGAACTCCCGACAGCAACTCTTGTCGGATGGGCCCGATTAGCTCTGCTCGATGTTCATCAATGAGCTCCCGGAGCCTAGAAACGATTTTGTCTTCGTTGACACTGCTCGTTTTTCTTCTGAGGGCGAGTGACCAGATGCTGGTGTCTACCAAGACCTTCATCGCTTCTTCCGATTTTTCTTGTAGTCGTAATTAGGGTCAAAATCGATCGAGCCGAAGAGCTCAACTACCTCCAGCTGCCGTCGCCGCCTCACGAATTCTTCTAATGCGGCATTCACAGCATCCTTCTTGTACCTAAACCCACCAAGCTCAACGGCCTCCTTGAGAAGCTCCGGGTCATATTCAATATTACTCGCCATGCTAGCACCTCCACTTCAGCCCTTACACATTATACTACACATATTCATGTGCAAATTCAACGATTTTCCATACCTCTAAAAGATAAGCTGGTTTATCCTACCTACTCAATTTTGGCCACAATAGAAGAAAGGGATCAAAATGCTAGGTATTCACAGTGTGGGACCGTATACAGCAGAAGAGATAGAAAACCTTACCCAAGGAAGGGGGAATCTCAATGGACACGAGGTTGTGCCCATACTTCTTTCCAGCGAAGATCCTGAAGGCACCGGCACCGCTTCAAATAGACACTGCAGAGACGGTAGTCGCGCAAATGGATGGATCGCCGTGGTCGGGGCATCAATCTTTGTTGTTGCCTCCGTACTGCGGCAAAACTGCGAACCAGAGGAACAAGGCTGCATTGACGGTCAACGTATTTGGCAGTTGATGGGAGGTGTTCTAGCGACCTTTGGCGGGTGCAGTCAGCTCGCCCAAATCGGCGTACGCCGGCTACGGTAGACAAATATAAGTTAAGAGCAGGCTAAAAAGGGCCCGATAATCGGAATCATACTAATCGCATGTCTCCTTGCGCTATCCCACCTGTCCTCAGCACGCGTGTTCACCTCTTTTATTCGATCCGCGAGCTGTTTTCTTTCCCCCTCATCACTTTTCTCACCGAGTCGCTTTTCTAGCGCAATTTTGTTCACGTCCGCGGCTCTTCCCTTCGCACTATGGTAGATTGCTTGCGCCGCCCCACAGGGAATATTTGGCCCACACCCATAAATAAATAATCCCACTGTTGCCACTCCCAATACGAGCGTCGTTGCTACCGGATCCCCACTCATCTCCCTTCTCCTCAAATCTGCATTTTAACCAAAAATACCTTGGTAATATTTTCGGCACATCAGGTCAAGCAATATTATTTTACCGCTCCTTCGCGGTAAAACAATCGTCACTATGCAATCATCCTATCCGTTTGAAACAAAAGGGCTGTCACCGTATCGTGCAAAAAACTAGATTCACTGGACGATTGCATGCGACATCTCGCTTATTTTCTGCTTCTTCTGCTCTTCTCCGGGTGCGCCCCAAGGCGTGCGGCCGCACCTGCGTCACCTACGGCAGCTCCGAGCTATGAGGCTTCGCGGAATTGGGAAGAGGTGCGTCAAACATTGAGTGCTCTCTCGGGCGACCACCGGGAACTACTAGGTAGTGACTTCTTTACCACGTTTACCACAAGAACAGAGGACCCTCTTTTCCGAGTCAAGCTTGCCGAAACGGGTCACTTTCCCCTCTTTCCTGGGTATCCGGTTACGTTGCACATGAAAAGCAAATACGACAAGCAACCGCTAACTTTTGTCGTCCGCGCTCCACTTGTTGAAGAGCAACAAGGCGTAACGCTTCTTCTTGGTGGAATCGAGCAGTATCAAGAATTACTCAGCGATCGCAGTTACAAAGGGTGGCTGGTCCATATTCCGTCTCGACCGCACCTGAACCATCAGCTCACTGCCGAAGGTGATTTCTGGCAGTCTCTTAAGACTCTTACGGCGCTATACCCCCAGTTGCAAGAAGCCTCTACGTATCTTGTGGGAACGGATCAAGCTGCTGACGCGGCTCTTTTGTTAGCGAACCATTACCGCTATCGCTTTTCTGGCGTGGCCATCTCCGGGGGGTCTCTCGGACTCGATCTACCCAACCTCGACTACCTGCCGATCGCCTCTTTTGGTCACTCCAAGGCGCGCACGCCGTGGGGCGGACATCATTTAGTTGAGCGTATAGCGGCTAGAGGAAACGATCAGACATTCTCGCAGGCACCAACGCTATCGGAGGCGCTCGCCTTTCTTCAGGCCCAAAAGCCAGCGTCCTATTCCCCATTTGTTTTCCGTGACGGCGCTCACGGTCAGATTTGGCCAGGCGTAAAGACACTTTCGCGCCTGTCAGAGATGGAAGCAGTCACCGCCACCGCCTCACTGAATGGCGACGTGTTGCAGGTCAACGCCCTCAATATTACCTCGCTTCGCATCGACCCAAAACGATTGCCGGAGGGCGTCCACCAGGTACTCCTGAACGACGAGCGCTACCTCCTTCCGAAGTCTAAGTCGCTCGTACAAATTGGAGAAGAGACCCTACCCAAAGGCTGGAAACGCAAAGGGGACACTCCAAGTGGACTCGTTAACTTTTTCCGAGGTGAGCCCGTCATGGTTGTCTACCAGGACGAAGCTGGCGAGCGATTCAGCGAGGTCGCTCGCAACACAGCCGAGCAAATCGCGGCCCTGCATTTTACGGGATTGCCGAACGATCTGGAAATCCATCTGCCAGTGATGAAACTTTCGCAGTATTTGGAAGGAAGTCACTCACCGCACCGTTTGATTTTGGTTGCGACAAGCGATCGCGCAACGGACTTCTTACAAGAAAGCGAGGGGTACCTTCCTTTTGCCTCACGCGGGACTACCTTCTCTTTAGTTTATCCACCAGAAAATCGGAAAGAGTGTCTCCTCACTTGGGTGTTGGCCTCTACCGATCCGGATTCCTTAGTGCGGCTTACGCAGGAGCGCCTGACCCTAACCGCTCTTTTTTCCAACTACGACCTCGCTGTATACCCATCGGATCGGGAGATTGTAACGAGGACATTTGATAGCTACTGGGGAAATTCCAATAGCTCACGACCCTCCTTCACCATTCCCCGGCAAAGTCTAAGCGCGTGGCAGAGCTATCTAGAGGACATGTTGTTCAACGAATTCTCTACCCCCGCCATGATTTTGAGTCCCCTTGCCGAAACGCACGTACCCCCGCCAACGCAGCTTTCTCCGACGAATTTGCATCGCTTCCTTCCCGAGCGACACTTTGCCGTCGTCACCTTACGCGCGTCCGCCTCAGCAACCGTTGCAAATAAGCTCCTATCTGCCACCGAATCGCCCCTTCTTATTGGACTCGACAACTTCCTCACTGACGGACAATTTGATCCGATAAAACTACGAAAGAAGCAAAAGAGGGTAGTGATCGACGCCGCAGCGCTATCATCACTAAGTGAGGAGGAGCGCAGTGCCTTGCACTACGAGATCCTTCCTCACTCCCTTCACGAGCTCTTCGACTTGCGTTTGCAAGCCGACGCCAACGCTGTGGGGCGCAGTCTAATCCGCCTAGGACAATCACTCGAAGGAGATTTCTTCCGATGACCATACCCATTTCCTCCTCAGGAGGGACCCCCAAGGGGTTTCTTGACTCCTCACGCCCTCGCCAGATGGAGGACGCCGACAAAGTGTTTCAGCTGTTTGTGCTCCGTAACGGAGATGACCCAATGGAGGCGATGGATATTGCCCTGAAGTTAGCGACCGCGATTACAGAAACCAAGGGTTTCGAACTCGACACCCTCTGGGAAAAAATCGAGAAAAAGCTCAATGGAAGTCGATCGCTTGCGGTCAGAAGCAAAACAGACGGAGGCAAAGCGCAGACCGCCTACGGCGTATTTTATAGTCTACTCGACACCATTGATCAAAAGGCAACCAGTACAGCCGAGCTACAAGTCGTGAAGGACCTATTTTCTAGCGTTGAGCTGCACGTCGCCAATAAATGGCACGAAAACGTCACACCCCAAGAAAAGCGCGTGCTCCAACGCATCGCTAAGACCACCAACAATCGCTTAGCCGACATGAAAGAGCGATTCAATACTCTCGTAGAGGAAGGCATGCTTGGCGGCCCCCCTGTCCGTTAACCAATTCTTAAAATTTGACATACTAGTAATAAATTATTACAATATAGGTATGGAGATAATTTAGAGAAAAGGAGGAGTCGTATGTCCATAAACACAGTACTCAAAAAGTTTCTGGAGAAAAACCAGGCAAGTTTTAAAGAGAGCCAGCATCCAACCACCTACACCGCTTCGGAGACGGCTGCAGCGCAGCACACTCCAGGTGACATGGTGCTCAAGCCGGTGATCGTAAAAGATCGCGACCACTTTTGGATGTGTGTGATTTCTGCCGCGCAGCGGCTCGACTTCGACAAGCTAAAGCAGGTTCTGGGCGATGTCCAGGAGCTTCAGTTAGCTAGTGAAGAGGAGATCAATGAGCGTTTTCCCGACTTCGAGCCTGGAGCTGAGCCCCCATTTGGTCAATTTGGTGAAATGGAGCTCTTGTTGGATGAAGGGATCATTCAAAACGATCAGGTCATCTTTAACGGGGGCACCCATCGTGACGCGATCAAAATGAGCCGCGAGGAGTACCAGCGCATTGCCGAGCCCGAGCTCTGCGCCATCGCGAATCACCTGTAGCTCCTACAAATAGGAGTGTGAAGGTGAGAAGGAGATAGCTTGCGGGTTCTGGCACGGCCATTACTAGAAAGACGTTCGTCTGTGGGGTCATATCGAATCCTTGCGCCCCAATATCGGTGTTATCTAGAATCAGGCTAGCGAGCGTTCGATCGAGAAGTAGGTGATTTCCATCCGTTTCTAGGGTCATGCCAAGAGAGGGGAGCAAATCGAGAAGGTTTTGATCATTCTGGTACCAAAAGCGATCTCCATCGCGGAGACGCTGAAATTGGTCCACCAAAATCGCGTGTATCGTCAGTCCCACACTGGAATCTGCCAGATGATCTTCTGCAAGCATAGCGACCCATGGGTCTATGTTATCTAGATCGATGTAGATGAGCTCTAGAAGATCGGCTAGCGCCATGTCACTTGTGATCTCATCAAAGGAAGTTACTGATCCGAGTCCGAGCATCGCGCGCATGGTGTTGTAGTCGGGCAGCCCATGATCACCAGGGTGACGGTATCGACCGCG
>JBFIDQ010000161.1:0-7061 GCA_041603795.1 Chlamydiales bacterium | reverse complement strand
TTTACTGTTCATCAGTATGTCCTCCTGCATTCAATCCTCCTTGGGTTGGAAAGGCTCTCCAAGCCTCAACCTATGGGGATTTTGGTTTTAGGGGACATTTCTACTTTGCAAAAGAGGGGACATTTTCATGTTGCAACTACAGCCATCTTTTATTCCCTTGATTGATATTTTCTTTTTTGCTTGCAATGATAGCATTCTATTGTTAAGATCATATTAATATGGGGTTAATCTGTCACGAAGGTGGATCCAAGCTTCAAGCCGCGACACCTTTTGGGTGCTTTCTCTTCAAAAACTGGTGAAATTCCAGCGCAGGCCATAAGAATATCGCTGTCACACCCTTGAATTTCCTACCTATCCTCTGTAATCTCGGACATCGTAAACTTCAGGCGAAATCGCTAGCATTCACCACAGCAAGCGCATCCATTATAGGTATGATTATGGCTGGCGTCAATCGAAGTTTTCTAAGGAGTTCTATTTTTTATTACTAACTTTCCATTGAGGAAGGTGTAAGATCAATATCTAGCCCAGCCTGCTCCTTAATTACACTTTCTGCCGATTCCTCCACTGGATTATCATCTCCCAACCAACGAGATGAGAGATAGCTAGCAGCGAGTGCTACGACAATGATGCTTATGACAATAATTCCTCCATCATAGAGTTTCATGATGACCTCCTTTTAGATTATTGATTTGATATTTTTTGTCTTTCGTTCTCAAATTCTTCCTTCGTCATCCCTATTTCCTCAAGAATTTCAATCTCAGCCTTGTTTTTTGCTTCAGCAATACAGCTGTAAAAGGCTGTGTCCTTTCCCGGAATTTTCCCTTCTTCGATCCCCAACCAAAGCAACTCAAATAAGAGAAAGGAGTCACCGGCGTAGCACTTTGTCCTTTCTCGCAGTTCTTCAGTCAATTGACGCTGGCGTTCTGTTTCCCAAGTCTGATCTAGCTGTTTGATTTCCTCTTCAGTCAGAGGAATCTGCTCTCCACTGACTTGCCTGTATAATGTCATGATTTACCTCATCGTTTTCCATAAAGATGTCCCGATCCGCCAGTAAGAGTACCTGCCGCTTGGCGGTAACGGATCCCGTTTACACTAGAAAGATCCGCCATATAGCCGTAGAAGGATCCGTTTGTTCCGATGGTGTTGACCAAATATCCTCTGACCAAAATGCGATTTCCACCGCCGATTCCAGTGAATTCACAGGTAACAACCGCTCTCTTAGCTGTTCCAAAGCCTGCACCCGTGGAAACATAGATATCTGTGCTGTTGGAATGGCTATACCCGGAGACCATTCGGCCATAGTCAGCGGTTCCCAACGTGCTGAATGCATTCTGTGAGAGATTCCAGATACCATAAGATGCAACCGACCCACCGATTCCATTAATCTCGCACGCATATTTGGTGTACTTGTTATTGAAGCCTGCTGTGAAGTCTAGCGAAGTGGGAGAACCACTAACAGTCTGTATCGATCAGCTCCCAGCCCAACGTTTCCCATGTCGCTTGATTCACACCATCAGTGAATAACGCCTGTTCGGCTGTGCCCGCCGTTTGCGGCCAGTTGGTTCCGTCGAGTGCAAGATCACCCGAGCCGTTTGGCGTTAGGTTTAGATCACCGTTGGTATCGCTGGAGCTGATCGTATTGCCGTCGATGTTGACGTTCTCGATGTCCATTGAAGTGTACGAGATCGCGTCTGTCGTTTGATTGAAACTTGCGATACTGATCCAGGCATCATTATCAGCGTTGCGGATTTTCAAAACGTCAGCAGTCTTATCATACCAGAGCTGATGCGCAAAAGTGGTCGATGGTGCCGATGTTCCCGCACTGTTCGACCCCAGAGCCTGCAATGCATTATTGAGGTCCGAGCGAAACGCTGGAAACCCCTGATTGTCTATCGTAAAATCGTGTTGGCTCATGTTTTTCTCCTTAACTTGCTAAATGTCCATATCCGAGCACCTGGTAGTCAAAAGTGCGGTCGACCACGCTCCCTACATCGTTGTAGAATGTGATTGTGAATCCTGCATTCGACTTGCTCGTGATTTGATAATAATCGCCTTGTGCCAAATTCTGAGCGGCTATCGCTAGCCCCTTTACAACCTTGAAATCGGGATCGAATGTGATGATTTTACCGCCTGGGGTGGTGCTCGATGCGATATCGCCCGCTGCCTCTAGGCGATCAGGCATATCGATACTGACCTCCAGCTGGCTTACTTGAGGTGTTTGGTTGCTATCTGTGGTTTCTAGGATGGTGCGGAATCGAAAGGCGCGCGCTTGGTAGTCTCCAATTACGAAATCTTGGTAATCAGTCCATGTTGGCGACCCTGTGGGATCATCTACGGTTGTGGAGACCCGCAGCCTCACATTGGTTGCGCTTGCGGTACTCGTATCACCATCAAACAGGCCTGCACGATCATCGAAATCGCCAACCGTCGCATCGAACGAGTTGACGTAGTCGAGTGTTTGAACTGTGAGACGGCTGGTAAGCCGTGACGTGTAAACAGCTCCAAGATCGACAATGTTTTCGAAGTCATAGGTGCCAGAGGTCTCAACACTCCCTTGTCCGCTATCAAATAGACCCAGAGCGTCATCAAAATTCCCGACCACGTCATCAAAATTGAGCGATGTACCCAAAATCAGGGCGTCATCTACCACAACGACACCTGATTTGGCACCAGCGAAGTCGGGGTTTTCCGTTTGGACTTCAACGACGTTGAGTCCCTGTACGGAATCAAAGATGGAAGCGATTAGAGTCGCGTTCTCTGATGGCAAGCCACTCGTGTCCACGGCTTTGATCATGTAGGTTCCCGTCTGAGCCGGCACAACCACGCTGGTAGCAGGCTTGGCAACTCGTGGCACGATATCGACAGCGTTGCTGTAAGTGGCGTCACTTGTCAGTGGAGAGTAGCGGATACGATAGTAGTCGAGATCTACATCTGCAACTGGGTTCCAGGTCAAGTGGGTCTCCGTACCGATAATGTTCATGCTGAAGTTGGTGACATCTTGTGGTGGAGCTGTTTTGCCGACAACCTGATATGTAGTAGTGACATAACTTGAAGCTACTCCCGTCACCGAAATCGCTCTCGCACGAATTTCATAGGAGCCCGCATCTTCAACGCCCAGTAGCTCGTAATTGGTTTCCGTTCCATTTCCAATCGTGCGATATTCCGTTTCACCAGCTTTTCTGTATTGGACTTCGTAGCGGGAGACCGTAGCTTGTGTGGATGGAACGACGTTGATGTTGAGTCGAGTAGCAATTTCACCATTATTAAGTGTGACAAGTTCGTCTGATAACGTTATTTGTGAAGGAGCCTCAACTGAGAAGGGATCGGGAAGGTTGGTGTTTGGGGCTGGATCGATAGTGATCTCATCCGAGCCTGGCACCCAGCCATAGACGTCAGCTTCTTCCTGCAACGACAGGTCAACACCACCATCTTCACTCAACGACCAGCCTACTACGCGGAATTCTTTGTTGCTCCATCCCAACTTGTCGATCGTAACCTGCACAACATCCCAAACGGAGATATCCAGAGCAGTCAGTTTGCAGGGTAGTTCAATGGCGATCCCTTGGCGTGAGCGTTGCAGAACAATTTCTGCGATACGCTGCGCACGAATCGAATCGGTTGTAAATGGCAACTGGATGTCCTTGATGATCTGCTCACCACCATCTTCTATTTCATAGGTCGAGTTGGTTCGGATAGGAAAATCTGTAGGTTGATATTTGTCGTTAGGGTCAATGAAGACTCCTCTGACTGCATTGAAAAGCTCCCGCTTGGTTGGCTTGGTGCGCACATTGACCGGACCGCGCAAATCGTCTTCGTTTAGAGTGCGGCTAGCACTCGTATCAGCAGCTACAAAGAGCTTGTATTTTCCTTGCTCATAGGTAAGGACGCCGCCACAGGCGGTGAGAATATCCTCCAGAATATCGATAGGCTTGCTGCCAAGATCGAGTACTCCATCGGCACTGTAACGATCCTGTGATCCGCCTGCGCTTAAATTGACGCTCTCATCGCAGATATTGGCCGCAGCAATGAAGCTCGCATCGTGTATTTCTTCGTTTGAAGCCGCTAGGCCGTATTCGGAGCTGAGGTAATCCCGTACCGCGAGAGCGGGATTGTGACTGAAGGTGGTGCTGCTATCTCTTGGATCATATAGCTTTTTGCCATCGACAAGTGCCTTGATATTCGGGATTCCCGATGGAAAGACATCTAGATCAAATTCAAGCCGTACGTAGAGGTAACAGACGCCTCGTAGGCGATGGTTGTTGGTCCATACATCAACCTCATTCGCCAGATCGGGATCAGCAGACTGATCTGCAGCTCCCAAGATCTTTTTAATCCTGACCCTGCCGTCGTGGCTACCAGTGATCACGTTGCCATCGGCATCGAGATCGGAGTTCTGTATTTCTACGTCGTTAAAGAATACGGAGTTGATCGCCTCGCACTCGTGAGCAGCAAGTGCTACAACAAGATGTAGGTATTGGTCTTTCTTTGACCCCTTATCCGTTGTAGCAGCGAACACCAATGGGCCCGACACCATAGCCGTTCCATAGATTGCACGACGATTTACAATACTGGATCGAATGAGCCGAGTACGCTCTTGCGCTTGAGCGCTCAAATCACTGAGAGATGGCTGCTTCGGCTTTCCTGTAAGAGCTTGAACTGCGTAAGATAAGCCAACCCCCACAACTACATTGGTAAGTACAGAGGATGCAAGAGCGCCAAAGCTGGCAAAGCCCGCTACACCCGCGATAGCACCACCAATTGCTCCGGCTACAGAACTGATCACACTCACAACGGCAGCAACAGCAGCGGGCATCAGTCAATCCCCCATGCGCATAGGCAATTAAGAACAGGAAGTTGATGAATGCTCTTGTCTGGTTCAAGAAAGAAAGCTTTCATTCCACACAGTGCAACGACTCCCATGCACTTTTCACCGTTCGGATTCTCATAGCAGACAAGCTCTCCTCTCTTGGCTTGGGAGACAGGAATTTTTGACATCCCATGTTCACTTGTCCATCGATCGAATCCAGCCTCAAGGTCACTACCACCATAACGTCTGATAAGACTATAAGCTCCGCGTAGCGTTTTGTACCTGCGAAATGGCTTGCCATAGTCTTCGCCCGTCTGAGCTTGGAGACAACGGAAGACGAAATGCGCACAATCATTGTGTCCCCACTGAAAAGGAAGAGCCCTAGATCGCTCAAACTCCGCCTTTAAGGCGCTGTGCCAGTCATCCTTTCGCTCTATTTTGTTGGTCCTGGCCATACGATCTCCTTTTCTACCATTTGTGAAACAAACTCGAGCCCCTTGTCTCCCGGATACTGATTCTGTTGATCTTCATTTGTGTAGCGACGGACGCGCGGACGGTCCCAATCTACAAGGCGCGATTCAATATTCACCGAGACTGTGGCATCCTTGCCCAATCGAATATCTTGTGTGTCCATTCTCCCCTGAAAGACGAGCAACGGCTCCGCTATCAAACTGTAAGAGCTATCCAAAAAACCGAGATAAATCCGCGCATCTCGCCCTTGGTAGTTTTCACCCAGCTCAGCGGATATGAAGTCTGAAGGGATACCGGTTAGAGTGCAGGTCACTCCCATTGCCCGCACTTCGGCAGCTTCCTCTATTTTACTGATGGTCCCCAGGTTTCCTAATCCAACATAGGTCTCTCCATTGAAGTCAAAATCGCGATCCGCGCTAGAAGCTGTGACAATGCCACTTTCGTACTCGAGTCGAATGAACGTAATAGGTCTGATAACTTCTGATTGCGATGCGCTGTTGGCAGCAGCTGTGATGTCTCTGGTCATGTAAACGCCTCGATTCCGGAGAAGCGCACGCCGTAGTGTTGCACCTCATTCACATCGTAAAACCCTTGTTGGTCATCGACGAGCATCATGGTGCACGTCGGATTGGTGGTCGTGATACTCGCATCATCGGGAGGAGCGGCTCGCAGTGCCGGTGCAAAGTTCAGCGTCACATTGCCCGAGCCATCGCTTGTTGCATCCGCAACGATCATCTTGAGTTCGTTATTCACTTCAATGAAATCACCTTTGAGAAGTAGTGTCGTAGATGTAGCAGCTCCATCACAGATGAGACTCTTTCCTGTCTGCGACGCTCCGTTTACCAGGAGAGTTGAGCCCGTCATATTTCCTCTCGGAAGAGTTGCGGAAGGATCATAGCCCTTGAACCGCCCTGCCATTCCACCCAGTTCCTGTAGAAAAGCCAGGAACTCTGCAGCTTGAGCGCGAGACAGAGGAGGGAGAATGAAATCACCAGCCCACCTCGCTCCAGTGAGTTCTAAAGTTTGCACAGTTCCCGACAGCGGTGAAATGAACGACTGCGTATTGGTCTGAAGCCCGAACCGAACCGTACGAAAGTTAATCCCATTCGGTATGGATAACGTCATCCTTTGACCCCCATCGCAAATGCCATGGCACCTCCGCGATTCCTGGCAGAGATGACCCCATCGACAGCTTCCTGTTTGATGAAAGGCATGAGGTTAAAAACCTCTCGTCTCACAGCTTCCGGCACACCCGCATTGATCGTGATGTTTTGGACTACGGTAGGTGATCCGGAACCTCCCATTCGATGATTGGGAATGATCGATCCTGTTGTCGAGGGCACGAAAAGTTCAGGACCCGCTTCTCCAACAATCGTGGCTTTTCCCCTCTGGACAAGGCCTCCGAACTACTTGCCTCCAAACAGCACACCAAAGATGTTTCCGAAAAAGCCGCTGCTCAGACTGCTTGCGATTCCTGATGCCAATGGCTCTGTGATCGATTTGCGGAAGGTCAATCGTAATAGATCCTGGGCAACACCTTTCAAGGCATCTTGAAAGGTGCGCGCCTGAAAAACGGCATCCTCAAAGCCGCGTCCGATAATATCACCGAACTCTTGGGCCGTGCCTTTGACACGCGAAAGCGCGGTAGCTGTGCAGATGAGTAACGAGGGGTGGTAGAAATCAAAAATCTGGCGTACCCTCGGCGGTCATTCAAACTACGCGACCGAGAATACGCCAGTGACCAATTATACCCGATTTTCTTGCCCGAATCTAGAATGCAGAT
>JBFIDQ010000160.1:0-7121 GCA_041603795.1 Chlamydiales bacterium | reverse complement strand
GTTGCAGAACAGAGGGGGCGCTGGTTCTGTTGCACTTAAAGTGTCTAAGGCAATGGCCTCAAGCTGATGGCGCTCATAGTACGCGTTGCAGCAAGAGCACCCCTCACGTCCGTCCTGGTAGTCTTGCTCGTAGGCGCCGGCGTCGCGGGAGCTCATGTAATAATAGGCTCCGCACGAAAAGAAGTTTAATGCTGATTTTTTCAAACCGAGCAGTCCAGCGGTCTTGTGGTAGCGCCCATGGGCCTGGGTCGAGCTGCAGCAGGAGTTCAGTTTTTCATGGGAGGTGTTCCACTGGAGGTGACACACGTCGCATGAGAGAACACGCGTGCAACAGCCGATGAGGGCTTCTAGTGAAAACAGGGGGAGCGCAATGCCCGAAACAACAGCTCCCACCACGGGTACCGATTCGCACTGGGCGCATTTAACGTGAGCATTCATTGACATATGTACGGGTCCTGAAAATGACATAAGCGCCTCCTAGCAAATCGGGTAAGCTAGCGCAAATCCAGAGACCCGTCAAGTCCTATTCCTGAAGCCGCCCCTTTACCCTGCGAATAGCCAACTGCTCGCTGAAGTCGGGCAGTGCGGTGTTGACCTCTTCGCTGTCGATCGTTTCCTGCTTGAGAATCTTGGCTACCCCGGCATCGCCACAAATCTCTTCACTAAAGACAACATCACGCTCCTGACACTCACTGGGGAGATGACCCACGAGGTTGACGGCGTCCCCAAAGTAATCTAGGTGATTGTTCATGTTGATCGCTAAACACTCCCCTTGGTGAACCGCAAGGCGTATGGTGATTCGCTCCGCTTCTGGAAGTGTGGCATTGAAGGTGTCCATGTCCTGATTCATGGTCAAAGCAGCCAAGGCTCCCTTTTCCGGTTCGAGGAAAACCGCTAGCAATCCGTCGCCCTCGTTGCGAACAATCGCACCATCGTGGTGATCCACAATCTGCTCGAGAAATGCTTCGAATTCTTTAAGAAGCAGAAATGCAGGGGTATTGCCTTTGCGGCGAAAGAGTGAACCGGAATCGACAATCTCGATTTTTAGCAGGGTCAAACTTCCAGCCTCAATAATTTCCGTGGGTAGCATGACTTCTTTTCGAAACAGAGTTCGAAAATGCTGGTAGGAGGTCGCACGCAGTGCGGTTAGAGCCTCTTGCTTGACCGATAGATTTTCCACCCATATGGTTTGCTCGACATCCGTACGATTGCCAATGCGAACGCCCTTGTTGCCCTCTTTATTATTTAAATGGACCTTGATCGTTTCCTTTCCCACTTCTAATGAGATTTCTCCCGTGCCATCAGTGGCGAACTCGGCAGTGACCCACTGCTCAGGTTTCGTGAGGTCCGTACGAATTCGAAACTGGCCTGGTGGTAACATTTGGTCGATGATACGGACCTCATGCGGATCCAAGGTCTGCTTCATAATAGCCTGCGGATTCGAAGCGGGACCGCGTTCGATTTCCATCTTCGGGTGTACCTCGCGAATCCTAGGATCCGGGGCAAAGGTGAGTTCAACGTTGCGCGCAAGGTTGTTCTGAAAGTAGACATCGCATTTTGGACAGTGACCTTTGTTCTGGATCTCCTCAAGGGAGGTTTTGATGACGTGACTCTTTAGGCACTTTGGACAGCGCAGTTGCCATTGGATGCGAAGAAGCTTTTTTTCGGTTGCAGCAAGAAACAATTCTACAATTCGCTTGCGGGGCATTCCCCATTTTTCTATGAGAGAAAATGGGGCAATCGATTTCAGATGGGAATCAGAATCGAGAGAGATCATTTGTATCAGCGGCTTCACCCAGGTGGCGCGGAATCCGTCGGCGACAAGAGCTTTGCCACCTTCATCAAGCTGCTCAAGTCCTTCATCGGTAAGAGGTGAAAACGAAGCGAGGGCGATCATATCGCCATTGTTCTCTATGAAACGCTCGATGTTGACAAATGTTTCTGCAAGCCGCTTCCGGATCATTTTTCCAAAGACAAAGGGAATAAGAGCTTTCCCAAGGGGGTTGGCAGGGGTGACTCGAACGTGTTGACGTATGAAAGTGACTCCATCCTCTTCTTTGAACTCTAGCTCCATATGAAGGCAGGCAAATGAGCCGCTTGGCCATCGCATATGAAGATGAAGCATTTTTTCTTCTATCCAGTCACATGGAATCTCTTTTGGATTGCCAAGCAGTGATTGCAAGATGAGGGAGGGCTGTCCCGCTTTTTTGCGCCGGGTGAGTGTGAGCTCAGCACTGCCTGCGGTGAGCCCAAAGGCGTAGCGGAGCCGGGCGGTGTCCGCAAGCAGGCGCCAAACTTCTTTTTTCGGGCCTTTAACTTGCCACTGCCATAGATAACGGGTGGGATTCCAAACCATTGGGTGCGTGCCTCCTTAAAGCGAGTAGCGGGTAACAATTCCGCTCTTACATCTAAATCCGGTATAATTTTCTTTCGAGGTGGGAACAAAATATCCCTCGAAGATGTGAACGTCGACCTCTCTAAAGAGCTCCTTCGTTATCTCAAGGCGAGCCCTGCGTCGGTCATTGATGGCTTCTTTGATCTTCGTCTCTTCACCGGCCGAAAACTGCAGGTTGTCCTCTAGATCCATCAGCTCATTTTGTACACGGGTGTACTGCTTCTGTTGATTATCGGTTAAACCTGGCTTCTCTTTCTTTGTCTCTAGAATGGAAAGCACTTGCTTCGCTTCTTTTAGTTGGCGACTTGATTTCATCATTCTTTGGTGAAGGGTGCGCAAGCGCGTTTTCAGTTCACTAACATCGCCGACATACACTTTGGTAGGTACGCCTCGGTCGGAACCAATGGAGTTGGCGCGGACGAGATGGGTGGCAATGGTCTTTCCTCCAATAATGGTACCTGGGGTCCCCTCGGCAAGAATTTCCTCTTCCGCTTCGAGGTGGCTATTCATCGACTCTTTGTCCAACACAATTTTCTTCGCCTTGATGGTTGCATTGGTGGCAATGTTGCAGTAGACGGTCTCCTTGGCACTGATCGTTCCTTCCATTTTGTGGATGACCGATCCCGCAATCATGACGCTGCCACTGGTACTTCGTACTGTGGCATCCTCGACACTTCCATGGATCTCAATGTCGCCTTCAGCAATCACACTGAACTTAGGCTTGACATCGCCTTTGATGATGACTTTACCAACAAATCCAATGATATTGCCCTCGGAGAAGTCGACGTTCCCTTCTACGGTATAAACAGGCTCGACATCGATGTAGCCATTCTCAGGCTTCCAGACGATGTGACCCGATTTTTTGGAATACACCTCGGTTTGGTCGTCAGAGAAGTAGACGAACTCGCCAAGTTTGATTCCCTCCGCGGCACTAAATAATTCCTGTTTGGGAAGAACCTTACCGGATAGCGTGTACCCATCTTCTCCTTTCACGATGTCACCAATACGCAGGAGAAGCTGGTGGCGGTCGGCTAGATTGATTTCTTTCACCGAACGCGTGTCAATGGTTAGCTCTTCGACCATTTGAGCAAATTGCTTGTGCTCATCTTCCTGAAAGAACTTCTCGATTTCTCCCGGATGATCGTCAACATTTGGTTTCCCACGGGCTAGTGGGAAGTAAGCAACGTGACCGGAAGCCAGTACCTTCTCGATGTTGGCCTTTAGAACGCCGTGTGTGACCCCGTGTTGATTGAGACAGCGTGCCACCGTTGTAGCATCGACGTCGCCTCCGGGAAAAATAATGCCTTGAGCGAGCATTTCATCATCTGAAACAATAAAATGAAGCTTGCCGCCTTCGTCATTGAGGTCATGACACTCCATTTTTTTAACGGTTACGAAGGAGTGTTGATGCTCGTAGTTGCCTGTGATTTCTTGGATGAGTTCTTCTTCTGGGTCGTCAACGCCGTAGGCGGAGCAAAGCTCCAAGAGGAATTCGCGGCGCGCCTCTGGGGTCGTCAGGTAAAGGTCGTCATAAAAACAGGCTGGCACCTGAGCTTGTGCTTCGCCCTCGTGAAAGCGGAACTTAAACTTGGCTCGAAACTCGCCAAAGGTGCTTTCTCGAATGGATTCGGCTGATTCCGCTTCGTCAAAAACAATTGCAATCGCAGCTTCGCGAAAACCAAAAATGGTGTCGCGCTCTCGCTGAATGATTTCAATCGCTACTTGCTCTGTTGTCAGGCCAATTTGATTCAGCCCCTTTCGCAGAGCGTAATCGACTGTCTCGCCTTTTACCGTGAGTCTCTTGACGCCCATAATTCTCCCTCGCTTCGATGTTACACATCTCCACAAGGGATGTCGACAAAACTATTTTTGAACTTTAGGTTTGTGCCTCTTGTGCAATAAGATTCAGTGAACTGCCCGCTTTGAACCACTCGATTTGGTTCTCATTGAAGGTGTGGTTCACCGAAAAGCTCTCTTCTGTTCCGTCGCTATGGGTGAGGTTGACCGTAAGAGGCTGATCCGGAGTAAATTGCTGCAAGCCTAGGATGGCGACTTTGTCGTCTTCTCGGACCTTGTCGTAGTCAGCTGGATCCGCAAACGTTAGGGCCAAAATGCCCTGTTTCTTTAGGTTGGTTTCGTGGATACGCGCAAAGCTCTTGACAATCACGGCTTTAGCGCCAAGATGCCGTGGCTCCATGGCAGCGTGCTCACGAGATGAGCCTTCTCCGTAGTTCTCATCGCCCACGGCCACCCAGCCGATATCCTTTGCTTTGTAATCGCGAGCCACAGCAGGATAAGCAGCAACCTCACCGGTTTCGACGTTCAGACCGTGACCGATCTCGTCGCGAAAGGCATTCACGGCGCCAAAGAACATGTTGTTGCTGATGTTGTCGAGGTGACCACGAAAGTTCAACCACTTGCCAGCAGGAGAGATATGGTCAGTTGTGCACTTGCCCTTGGCTTTTAGTAGCACGCGAAGAGAGGTGTAGTCCTGGCCGTTCCACGCAGGAAACGGTTCCAGTAGGTGGAGGCGCTCGCTGTCCGATGCGACGTCGATCTGCACGGTTTCACCGGAGGTTGCTGGAGCAACAAATCCGAAGTCGCTATCGGCAAATCCATCTTTTGGAAGCTCGTCACCGGTGGGCGGGTCGAGCTTGACCTCTTCTCCTTTGTCATTCGTCAAGGTATCGGTCAACGGATTAAATGTAAGCCTGCCTGCTAGAGCGTAGGCGATCGTGATTTCCGGACTGGCAACAAACGAGTGGGTGCCTGGGTTGGCGTCATTGCGTCCGGCGAAGTTGCGATTGTAGGAAGTTAGAATGCTATTTTTTTCACCTTGTGCCACGTCGTGACGCTTCCATTGTCCGATACAAGGCCCGCAAGCATTGGCAAGAACCAATCCACCAATACTGGTTAACTCCTTCAACAACCCGTCGCGCTCGATCGTAGCTCTGATGAGCTCCGAGCCGGGAGTGATGGTAAGCTCCGATTTGGCTTTGAGTCCGGCTTTTCTTGCCTGGCGGGCAATGCTTGCTGCGCGCTGGATATCTTCGTAACTGGAGTTCGTACAGGAACCAATGAGCGCTACTTTGAGCTCTGCAGGATAGTCGTTGTCAATTACGGCCTGTGGGAATTCCCCTAGGCTCCAGCAGCGGTCAGGTGAGTAGGGGCCATTGATGTGGGGCTCTAGTGTGGAGAGATCGATTTCTATGATCTGATCGTAGTACTTACTCGGGTCAGATAGAACTTCTTTATCGGGCCGCAAGCACTCAGCGGTTCCATCGGCACCGTCAGCAATGGCCGCGCGCTTTGTCGCTCGAAGGTAGTCGGCCATACGAGAGTCGTAAGGGAAAATACTGGTGGTGGCACCTATCTCGGCGCCCATGTTGCTGATGGTTCCCTTCCCCGTGCAGGAAATAGACTGCGTTCCTTCGCCAAAATATTCTACGATATAGCCGGTACCGCCTTTCACGGTAAGAATCCCTGCAACCTTCAGAATGACATCTTTAGGGGAGGTCCATCCGGATAATTCTCCGGTAAGATGAACTCCCAAAACCTTTGGAAACTTGAGCTCCCAGGGCATGCCGACCATGGCGTCGACTGCGTCGGCACCGCCAACACCGATAGCGACCATCCCTAAGCCACCGGCATTCGGGGTGTGGCTGTCCGTGCCGATCATCATCCCGCCGGGAAAAGCGTAGTTCTCCAGAACCACTTGGTGGATGATTCCAGCCCCAGGCTTCCAGAATCCGATGCCGTATTTGCTGGAGACACTCTGCAGGAAGCTAAAGACTTCGCTACTTTCGTCGTTGGCACGTTGTAAATCTGACTCGGCACCGGTCTCCGCAAGAATAAGGTGATCACAATGCACGGTAGTGGGAACGGCAGTTTGTTCACGTCGGGCGCAAATGAACTGAAGCAAGGCCATCTGGGCAGTAGCGTCTTGCATTGCGACTCGGTCAACCTGAAAGTCGCTATACGTCTCGCCACGCTTCGCCGGTCCCTTAGGGGGTTCAGAAAGGTGGCAGTACAGGATCTTCTCGGTGAGAGTCAGGGGGCGATTCACCGCCTCCCTCGCGGTCGCAAGTTTTTGCGGGTAAGAGGTGTATACGCTTTTAATGAGATCTAGATTGAATACCATAGAAGGCTGCCCAATATTTCTGTTAAATCCTCCCGAGACTACCTCCTTTGAAGGATTTCGTCAAAATACCCCTCAACCAGTTGGTCTCAAGCGTCGTAGTTTGTCTGTTAGGGACATGATGAGATGGGGAGCTGGCTTTGCAGGTTTCGAATTCTCATCCGAGATCTGGCTATCTGCTCTTTGAAGGAGGTCCTTATAGTACGAAATGGTCTGTCTAAGTCCCTCCCGAAGTTCTATCGTGGGCTCCCAGCCAAGTTTCTCTTTGGCTAGGGCGATGACGGGCTGTCGCCGCGTTGGATCGTCCTGCTTGCTAGCTCGGTAGCTGATGATTGAGCTCGAATCCGTCAGCTCGAGTATGACTTTGGCAAAGTCCACAACTGTTATTTCTTCCGGGTTGCCTAGGTTGATCGGACCAGTAAGGCCTTCTTCGTTATCCATGAGTGCAATGATGCCTCGTACGAGGTCACTTACGTAACAAAAAGAGCGCGTTTGTTTGCCTCGTCCATAAACGGTAATTGGCTTGTTTTGCAAAGCTTGTAGGATGAAATTGGAGACCACTCTGCCGTCATCGGGCTGCATATTGGG
>JBFIDQ010000159.1:0-7218 GCA_041603795.1 Chlamydiales bacterium | reverse complement strand
GCCCAAGTTTTGGTCTCTCGGGGCTTCACCACCCTAGAAGCAATTCACGATTTTCTGTACGCCCAGCTTCCTTCACTTCATGACCCGCGCTTACTCATGCAAATGGATAAGGCCGTGGAACGTGTCATCACGGCGCTTAGTAACGGAGAGGGGATTCTTGTCTACGGTGACAACGACGTGGACGGGATTTCAGGAACGACGCTTCTGACGGAGTTTCTACGGGAACTCGGGGGAGACGCCTTTTTCTATCTGACGAACCGCAGCATCACCCGCGATGCCCTCATTGTGGAATCGATTCCCTTCGCTAAGGAAAAGGGCTGTTCGGTCATGATCACAGTAGATTGTGGAGTGACCGCTGCCAATGAAATTGCCGCGGTCATTCGAGAGGGTATCGATGTGATCGTAACGGATCACCACGAGATGGGCGAAACTGTTCCTGCCTATCACGCGATGATCAACCCGAAACAGCCTGGTTGCACCTATCCTAACACTGACATCACAGGGGTGGGGGTCGCTTTTAAGCTGGCACATGGCATCACCAATGAGCTGGTGGCGCGGAAGATCATCGAACCTAAAGCAATCGACCTCAAGAACTACCTGGATTTGGTGACGCTAGGAACCATTTCTGATATGGGAGCGCTTCACGGGGAGAATCGGATTTTTGTACGCTACGGGTTGAAGGAGCTAGCGCTCCGCAAGCGTGTGGGTCTTGCTAAATTATTGGACGTCTGTGACCTGGGTTCTGGATCGCTATCAACGGCCGATATTGCTTCAAAGGTGGCGCCGCGACTGAACAGCCTAGGGCGTATTGACGAGCCTCGAAAGGGCGTTGAGCTACTTCTGCTGCGCGATGTGCGTAAGGCTGAGGCAATGGCGACGGAGCTCGACCTCAATAACATTGAGCGCCAAAAAATTGAACGGACTGCATCGGAGGATACGGAGCGTTCCCTTGGGGAACACCCGGAAATTCTTAATAATCGAGCCATCGTTTTGCACTCGGATCAGTGGCACCCTGGTGTCATTGCAATCGTGGCTACGCGGCTTTCAAAACTCTATCACCGGCCAACGGCAATTATTGCGGTGGAAAATGGTATCGGGAAGGGGTCCGTTCGCTCTATCCCCGGCTTCTCCCTTATGGATGCCTTGGGACAATGCTCGGATCTACTGATGAACTTTGGCGGGCACGATGTCGCTTCGGGTCTGACGATAAAAGAAGAAAATATTCCGGAATTCCGAAAGCGCTTTGTTGAGTTTGCAAATGGAGTGCTTTCGCCTGAAGATGTGCAGCCAAAGCTCTACCTCGATGCGCAGGTGGACTTCTCTGAGCTTACGTTTGAATTTCTTGAGTCGCTGCGCTTGCTTGAACCCCACGGCAATGAAAATCCGATGCCAATTCTCTATTGCGAGGCGACGCAGGCGTGGCCGCCTAAGGAGATCGGAACGAATCACCTTAAGCTCTATTTGGAACAAAAGGACCGGATGCTTGAAGGAATCGGATTCGGTATGGGATACCGATGCAAGGTCCTAAAGCGCAAAGACATTAAGCTTAAAGTGGCTTTCACTCCTCAGGTGAATAATTTTCAGAATAAGGCGTCGATTCAATTGCTCCTTCGCGACTTTAAAGTTGAGGATGAGTCGTGAAGCTCCTTTCAAGTCGCCCCCTACGGACTCTCCCAACTCTACTCCGCTACGCTGCGTACCACGCCAACCGCTACCTCCTGCGACGCCCTGAACTTACAGCTGTGGCTAAGAGCGGCCTGCACTTTCGTTTTAAGACGGAGGACAGCATTGGGCGGTACATCTATGCTAAAGGAACCTATGAGCGGGAATTGACCCGTTTTCTTTTTGAGGAGGGGCACTTTCCAAAGGGGGGCATTGCTCTCGACATTGGAGCCAACCTGGGCTACTACGCTCTTCATATGGCGCAATCGGCCTCACGGGTGGTTGCCTTTGAACCACACCCGACAAATTATGGTCTTCTTTGTGACAATATCGAGCTGAACGGATTGACTAATGTCGATGCAAGGCAGCTTGCCCTGGGAGCAACTCCTGGTGAAGCAGATCTTTTTTCAGCACCAGAGGGTGAAAATGGGGGGCATAGCTTGCTCTCTCACGAGGGACGAAAGCAGCTTTCGGTTAAAGTGGAAACACTAGATCGCTGTTTGGCCGCGGAAGAAATCGACCCGAAAACGGTCTCGTTCGTGAAAATGGATGTGGAAGGCTTCGAATACCAAGTTCTTTTGGGCGCAACACGGTTGCTGGAAGCGGGGCCCGTAATTTTTGCGGAGTTCACTCCGGGTCTGATGAAGCAGGAAGGGGAAACCGCTGCATCGCTGCTCGATTTCATGCAGCAGCATGATTATCTCCCGTTTAAGCTTCACGCACAGCAACTTCAGTCGATTTCGTTAGCGGACCTGCAAGGCGTTCGCGATGACGAAAATCTCATGGTGTGGTGGCAAAAAACAACAATCTAGTTGGGTTCTTCACAAAAAGAGTTGATAGTCCTATGGTGAGGCAAACCCGAGGACACTATGAGCAGGTTGGCCAACGAGGCTGGAGAAGAGATCCACGACCTTACACGCGCGTTTGAGCTGTTCACTCAGAAAACGAGTCGACTTGAAAAAGCATACGGTCTCCTGAAGAGGCGCTTTGCTTCGGTCAATTTAGAACTGGAAGAGACCAATCACTACCTCAAAAATATTCTGGAACACATGACTCAGGGCCTCGTTTTTGTGGGGGCAGATGGGAAAGTGAAGACGTTCAATGGTGCGGCGGAGCAGATCCTGGGGCTCTCTCATGACGATGTGCTTGAGAAAAAATTTGATGATGTGTTTCCTGCTGCTCCCCTAGGATTCTCCGTGGATCAAGCAATCGCCTCTGGGACTGTGCCTGAGTGGAGCTCAGTTACCCTCGATCGGCCTCAGGGGATTTGTCACCTGGAAGTGACGGCAACACTCGTTCACTCGACAAACGGGGAGGGGCAGGGCGTGCTGTTGCTTCTACGTGACACGACAGAGTTGCAAAACTGGAAGCGCATTGCAGATCGCAATGACCGAATGAAGGAGCTGGGGGAGATGGCCGCTTCCGTCGCTCATGAAATTCGTAACCCTCTTGGGGGTATCAAGGGCTTCGCGGCACTTCTGGTGCGTGACTTGGATAGCGTGCCGGATAGTCGACGTATGGCGCAGCAAATTGTGGATGGGGCGGAAGACCTCAACCGATTGGTCACCAATATCCTTCACTATTCGCGTCCGCTAGCCCTAGAGCTCCGGAAAATTGACCTCTCTACGTTTATTGATGAGGTAGTGCTCCTCGTAGAAATGGATTCCCAAATGGCGAAAGGAGTCACGATCGAGAAAAAGTTGAGCGAACGGCCCTTTTACTTGACGGTGGATAGAGATGCGCTAAAGGGAGCTCTACTGAACCTGCTCATCAATGCGGCACAGGCCATGCCCAATGGGGGCACGACTACGGTGGCTCTGGAGCGAAACGATGGTGAGGTGACACTTACCGTGTCCGACCAGGGGATTGGAATTCCAGAGGAACAGCTGGAGAAGATTTTTAGTCCGTTTTTCACGACGAAACACGAAGGGAATGGCTTCGGTCTTTCTGAGGTGTACCGAGTTGCACAGGGCCACGGTGGCACGGTTGAGGTAGCCTCCGAGGTGGGGCTTGGGACCAAATTTACGTTAACATTTCCCTCGGCGGGATAGGAGTAGTAAGAATATGGGAATTGAGAAGATTCTTATCGTCGATGATGAGCTGATCCTCCGCAATTTCTTGGCGGAGACCCTGAAACGAAAAGACTTCGATGTGACTACGGCAGATAGCGGCGAGTCCGCTTTGCCGCTTCTCGAAACCCATGTCTATGACCTCGTGATCACCGATATGAAGATGCCAGGAATGACAGGAATGGATCTCCTTAAAAAGGTGAAGGAGTTGGCTCCGGAAACCCTTGTGGTGGTGATCACGGCGTACGGAAGCATCGGCAACGCTGTCGATGCGATGCGACTCGGTGCTTTCAACTACCTCATCAAGCCGTTCTCGCCTGAAACAATTGAGGCGGCGATCGAAAAGGCGCAGGAGCACCAAGCTCTTGTCGAAGAAAATCGCTACTTGCGACAGCAGGTGGCTCCTGGAGGGGATAGTCGCGGGGTCGATCGAATCATCGGAGAAAGTGCGGTGATGCGTGGGATAATGCGCGATGTGAAGAAAGTGGCAAAAAGCAACGCGAGCATCTTCATCAATGGGGAGTCAGGTACGGGTAAGGAGGTGATTAGTCACGCCATCCACTACAACTCTAATCGTGCGGATCGTCCGTACATCAGAGTGAATTGCGCGGCTATTCCGGAGACGCTCATTGAGTCGGAATTCTTTGGGCACGAAAAGGGCGCCTTCACGGGGGCGGCGGCGAAACGGCTGGGACGCTTCGAACTGGCGAATGGCGGAACTCTTCTACTCGATGAGATAACAGAAATTCCGGTGGCACTGCAGGCGAAGTTGCTCAGAGTTATTCAGGAACAGGAATTCGAAAGGGTCGGCGGCTCAAAACTGATTCGGGTGGATGTTCGTCTTGTCTCGACATCAAACCGCAATATGATGGAGGCAATAGAGGAAAAGGTCTTTCGAGAGGACCTCTACTACCGACTCAATGTGGTCCCAATCAACCTACCGCCTTTACGGGATCGTCGTGACGACATCATGCCGCTAGCGGACTACTTCCTAGAAAGATTCTGCATCGAAAATCACAAGGCGATTAAGGGGTTTGATGAAAGTGCTAGGGACAAAATTCTAGACTATCCGTGGCCGGGTAATATCCGAGAGTTGGCCAACATTGTGGAGAGAGCGGTCGTCATGGATTACGATCAGACGGTCGCAGCGGAGCACTTGGTTCTCAATGCAATGGAGGCGCCTCAGGAGGCGCGGCGGGGCGATCAGCTGCCCCCCGGACTCGCTCTGCAGGAATTGGAAAAGCAGTACATCATGAAGACGTTGAGTGAGCAAGAGTCGAATCGAACTCGAACGGCGGAACTGCTCGGAATTAGTATTCGTACGCTTCGTAACAAGCTGAACGAATACCGTCAGTCAGGTGAAGAAATCGTATAGGAGGCGGTGGATGAAGGGGCAGGAGGCAATTACTCTGGCAATTGGCGGGGGCAAGGGTGGCGTCGGAAAGTCGATGGTCAGCGCAAACCTAGCTGTGCAGTACGCTCAGGCGGGCATTCGCGTTGTGCTGCTGGATCTCGATTTTGGCGCGGCCAATGTCCACACGCTCTTCGGAATGCGGCAGCCGGAAAAAGGGCTGGGTGACTACTTCACTACGCCGCGTAGTAAGCTGCAAGACTATATTCTCCCTACGAGAGTGGAGAATCTCTCTCTAGGTGCGGGCAATGGATTTGTCCCTGAATTGGCGAATATGAAGTACCTGCAGAAGCAGAAATTGATTCGGCAGATAAAAACACTAGATGCGGACCTCGTTCTGTTAGACTTGGGAGCGGGTTGTAGCAATAATGTGGTTGATTTCTTTTCGATGACGGATGCGAGCCTTGTGGTGACGACTCCTGAGCCGACAGCAATTATTAATGCATACGAATTCTTGAAAAATGTGATCTACCGCATCCTCTACAGGATGTTTAAGCAGCAAAAGGAAATTCTGGAGATTCTCAAAATCTCGACCGCACCAAAAAATAAGCTGGGGATTCATACGATAGCGGATCTCATCGCGGCTGTCGATCAAATCAATCCGTGGGTGGCAGAGAACATACGTTCGGTCATCAAAGGACTCGATTACTACACCATTTTCAATATGGCGCGGAAAAGCAGTCAGGCCCACATCGGAGTAAAGTTACGCGAGATATGCCAGAAGCATCTTTGTCTTGATCTCAACTATACGGGAATCATCTTCTTCAACGAGGAGATCAGTACAAGCGTGTTTAAAATGAGTCCGCTTTCCTACCAGAATCCCGATTCGGTAACGAGTAAAACCCTCAAGCGCATTGCAATCGAGGTGTTTCAGCAGATGACGAGCAAGGTGTGTACGGGGAGCAGCAGTGACACCTTCGATGCTCAGTACGCGCGTGTCACTGCGTCAGCAGCAAGCGACTTTGAGGAGAATCTTCTTACCCAGAGGCGTTTGCAGAGAAAAATTGATAAGGAGGTGGGGGTGGCGTCGCCACTTCCTAGTTAGAAAATTTTTTTCATGTGGACAATTTTTATGTCTTTGGTACATGATAGTAGTGACGCAAGACCATGTAGGTTTTGTGTTTGATAGTTAAACGAGAATACAGGAAGAATTACGTGTCTAGATCAAAAGGTAAAGTTAAGTTTTTCAACGAGCAAAAAGGCTTCGGCTTCATCACTCCTGATGATGGCGGAAAAGATTTGTTTGTTCACGCCAACAATCTAGGTGACGGTTTGCGTTCACTAGATGAAGGGGCTGCAGTTGAATTTGAAGAAGGTCCTGGCCGCAAAGGTCCAGAAGCAAAAGATGTTGTCCTAGCGTAGCACTTTCCCTTGAGCTCACGCTCAAGAGAATATGTTGGGAAATCCAAAGGCTCTTTGCCTGCCGCACCAGTCCCACGGGGCAGGCGCGGTAGGCAAAGAGGTCTTACCTGCATTGCCTAATGCAGTGGAGGGTGCCCATATCAATGGCAGGGCCTCGATAGATTCATAGTCTATGGCAACAGCCATAGGTAGTCGGTAAGAGAATTGGAGCTCCACAGGAGCGACAGAAAACTCGGTATGCCGGCACGTTCTATGCCGCTTCTTTAAAGCTCAATTTTTATTTCAAGTCTACACTAAGGCTCGCCAGGGTTTCTGGCTGCAAGAGCAGCTGGGGCACGACCCTTTGTCATTATTCAAAACTTGCAAGAATTTTATTTGATGCAGAAAGTGTGGTAGCCCGCGAAAGCGGGTGGGTAGGTTTTAGCCCATGGCAAGTGCAACTCGCGGATGCGAGTGCGCGCAGCCGTGGGTTTGGCATAACAAAATTGTACCCTTGAAAAGGGTACCCGAAAGGCTTTCCATAACGATTCTAGCACCCTTTTACGCATAAGTTTTTGTGGCGGAAGTATGCGGTTTGTGCAGTGGGGGTTTTTTGCTACGGCAGCAGCAACGGCATTTAGCTCCGGCTGGAGGCGCAGCCGGAACCCGGGGTACGATTGCAGGAAGGCGTCGCGCTGCGGCAGCAGCGCCGGCGATCCGATATGTTTTGAGCTC
>JBFIDQ010000158.1:0-7278 GCA_041603795.1 Chlamydiales bacterium | reverse complement strand
CTCGCCATTTAGCCTCAGTAGCCCAAATATCCCACATAGGGTTAAATTTACAAATAATTAATATATAATTAATCGTTTGTTAACGTTTGCGTGTTATATTTAGTCTAAGAACACTAAATAATGGAGGTTAAGAATGATTGCTTCAATTAATGGTAATAGAGGTGGATACGTAAGGTTGATCGAGGAGCCTAAGGTTCAAGACAACTGGAACGAGAAAAGTCCCCAATGTAAAAAAGATTTAATTGTGAAAAAAGTAGCCTTGGCTGCACTGGTAGTACTGTGCGCAGCAACTGTGGCCGCTGGAATTCTCTCCTTAATGGCTACCCCCGGCTGCGTTTTGGGTGTTGCCCTATTGACGGCGGGCTCAATGTTCTTGCTTATCTTGCCACTTTTATTTTTGGCAGCGGTCGATATGAGGTCTTATCATCGCCAGGAAGTGGCTGCGGAAGTATGTGAGGAAATTAAAGGGATAGACCTTCGTAAAATGCCAAACCATTTCACCTTCCAGCTGCCAACACTTGAAAAGTACGGCTTCATTAGTGAGAAATCTCGTGATAAGATGGTAGAACTGCTGAAAAAGAATAGCAAGCTAAGGATGAAACTCTTTGTAAAGAAGCATTCAACCTGCACTTCAAAGGAAACGACGGAGGCCACCCAGAGCCTCGAAAAACAAATCAACGACCTGAGTGCAGATTGGTCAACGTTAATGAATGAAACGGTCACCCCAGGCCTTCCTTTCTAAATCCACCAGCTGTTTGTGTGAAAGCACAAACAGCTTCTGCTTTTTAGGTGTCTGTACTCATGTTCCACACTAATGTGTGGAGGTTTGTAACCCGCCTTTTAGTCTCAGCAACCCCGTACAACGTTTCTTCACCTCGTTATTCTTAACCGCCATAGCCACAGCCTTTGGCATGCCAACCATAACCACCAGCTTTTTGCCACGGGTGACGCCCGTGTATAGGAGATTGCGGTGAAGCAATTTGAAGTGTGACGTGTGAATCGGTAGGACCACGCATGGGCACTCGCTGCCTTGGTACTTGTGGATGGAGACGGCATAGGCGAGGGCCACTTCATCCATTTCCGTGAAGTCGTACTCCACTAGCTTCCCCTCGAAGTCCACCACCACCTGATTTTCTACTCGATCAATGGCAGCGATGGTGCCCACATCGCCATTGTAGACCTCCTTCTTGTAGTTGTTGCGGAGCTGCATCACCTTATCGCTACGGTGATAGCGGCGCCCGCCAATAAAGAGGGGGTCATTGGAAGGATTGAGCTTCTCCTGCAACACAACGTTGAGGTTTTCGATACCGATCTCTCCACGGCGCATAGGTGCTAGGACCTGTATGTCCGTGATTGGATTGAATCCATATTTTTTCGGGAGCCTATGGCTCACGAGTGAGAGGATTTCCGCTAGAAGGTGCTCCTTTTCCTCCGCCTTGATGAAGAAAAAATCGCCCTTTGGGTCGTTTTTAAAACTGGGAAATTCACCTACGTTGATGCGGTGCGCATTGGTGATGATGCGCGAGCCGCGCGCCTGTCGAAAGATCTCAGTAAGACGATTCGTGGGGACTTTTCCTGAGTCAATGAGGTCCCGTAAAACGTTGCCCGGACCCACACTGGGGAGCTGATCGATGTCGCCTACAAAGATCACGCGTGCTCGATTGGGGATGGCGCGGAGAAGGCTGTACATGAGGAACGTGTCGATCATGCTCGCTTCGTCAATGATGATGAGGTCGCAATCGAGTGGCTCCCTTCCATTCTTCTTAAAACCACCAACCTTAAAATCGTATTCGAGCAGACTATGAATCGTACTCGCCTTGCGATGGCAGATTTCTGCCATGCGCTTGGCAGCGCGCCCCGTTGGGGCTGCCAAAAGGATCTTGTCCGTTAGCTTTTCTGTAATCCGCAGAATTGCATTGGTAATGGTGCTTTTGCCCGTTCCGGGTCCCCCCGTGACGATCTGTACTTTATCTGTGATCGCCTGCTTGACCGCCTCTGCCTGATTTGGAGCGAGCTTAATGTTGAGTTTTTCCTGTGCCCACTCAAGTGCGCGGCTCGTGTCGATTTTGCGTAGAAAGCATATCGATTCCAATAGCCGTGAGAGTTCCCTCACAATTCCTGTTTCCGCCAGATGCATTGGCTTCAACCATACAAGGGTGCGTCCGTCAAGATCCTCCATGACGATCCGCTTCTCCTCTTGCAACGCGCTAAGGCGGTCGTTAACAAGAGCCTCACCAACTTCTAGTGTGAGGCGGCATTCCGGAAGAAGCTCGATGTGAGGGTAGCAGACGTGACCGTCACTTGAAAGCTCGGAGAGCACGTGCTCGATGCCCGCATCGATGCGCTCAGCCGAGTCGCGGGGGATCCCCATCTTCTCTGCTAGGAGGTCTGCCGTGCGGAATCCAATCCCAAAAATATCTTGGGCGAGCTTGTATGGATTCTGACTCACTACAGCGATGCTTTTGTCGCCGTATTTTTTAAAAATTTTCTGCGCAAACTTGGGGCTTACCTCATACTGCTGCAGGAATAGCATGAGTTCGCGAATGCTTTTTTGCTCCGCCCAGCACGCCGTGATTTTTCCGATGCGACTCTTACCGAGCCCCTTGATTTGCCCTAGTTTCTCAGGGGCCTGGTCGATGATGTCGAGAGTTTCCACTCCAAACACCTCAACAATGCGTCCCGCGTACTTCGGACCGATTCCCTTGATGAGGCCAGAACCAAGATATTTTTGGATAGCATCCTGTGTGGCGGGCGCTGTCACCTCAAACGACTCCACCTCGAACTGATTGCCATGAGATGCATTGTGTTTCCACTTGCCCTGACAAATCACGCTTTCGCCTGCTGTGAGTCCCGGCATCGGTCCCACCACGCAAGTGAGGTCGCGCTTCCCCGGCTCCTGCAATTTTGCCACGGTAAACCCGTTTTGCTCACTTTGGTACGTGATTCTCTCTATGTAGCCACTGATTTTACGCATGGCACCTAGTGTGCCGAGGCGGTAGATTTGCTACAAGAGTGTCGTTTTGAAAAACTACATTGTCTTTTCTACGATTTTCAAGACCTCATCGATGTGCTGCTCGGTTAGCACCTCGATAGGAAGGAGGAAGCGGATGCGCGTTGGATTGCTTCCACACATGAAGGAAATGACTCCAGCATCGAATAGTTTGAAGGCGAGTTCCTTGGCACGCTCCAGACTTCCATCGTAGGGCTGGAAGGCGATCATAGCGCCAATGCCAAACGGACCTTTAACCTTGTCGCCTAGCCCCCGAAGTCGTTCGGTGATGTAGTCGTGAGTACGTGCCACCTTTCCATCCTTGCCGTAGAATCCGCCGCTGAGGAGCCGCTGTACAATTGCTGTGCTTCCGCGGATGGCACTTGTGCTGCTCGTGAAGGTTTGTGAGAGGAGTCCAGGGCGCGGTTTGAAGTCACTTTTGTACAACGTGGCGCACACTTGGGAGAGCTTGCCGATAGTGATGATGTCAATTTCATTCTCTAGGCCATAATACTGATAGGCAAAGAGCTCTGGGGTCCGTCCAAATGTCTGTACCTCGTCGGCAATAATTGCCACGTTGTGCTCCTTGAGGAGCTTAATGAGCGCCATGAAGAAGTGGTGGTCGCCAGGGTAGAATCCACCCTCTCCTTGCACGAGCTCCATTAGGAAAGCGGCGTGCTGCTTTGGGTAGCGCGTGAGGTGTTTTTTCAGTATGGAAACGGCCTTCTCGGTGCTGCCCTTTGGGTCGTTGGCATCGTAGAAAGGGACGTAGTCCACTCCCAAATCCATCGGTAGTCCGTCGCGGAAACCCGGTTTGTCCGTGATCTGAGAGACCGCCAGTGTGCGTCCGGCAAAGCAACCGTCGAAGGTGAGCACGCGGTTTGCAGGGGCTTTCTTTTGGAAGCAGATTTTAAGCGCATTCTCGTTGGCCATAACGCCGGAGGTGGTCAGGAAGCAGTGATCCATTCTAGGCGCTGCGTCGCGGAGGAGGTGACACAGAGCAGCTTGGTCGCTATTTTGCTGTAGATGTCCCTGCAGCGGCAGGTCCTGCAGAGCCGCGTCGATGCCGGCATCGAGGAGGTCGTGGTGACTATGACCGAAGTAGTGGACCCCAATTCCGCAAATCATATCGTATTTAACGCTGCCGTCAGCTAACTCGACCAACGGACCATTTCCGATCCCGCTGCCGATGTAGGGGTAGTAGAGTCCGCCTCCGCGCGCCTCTGAGAGCGCCTGCAGCGCATCAGCGTACTGTGTTTTGAGTTCGTCTACAGGTGGACGCACACCAGTAAGTCCCTTCTGATGCTCCTCAAGTGCTTCATGGAGGAGGCGGCGTGCCTCCGCCACCCTAGCGTCATTTTTTAGAGCTTCGCTGGTTAAAGTCGTGATCGTTTTCATCGTATCCTCCACTTGTAGTTGCTGATCTTAGCGCTTTCTTCTTTTAATTTGTCGATGCTAGCTGCAGCAAGTAGAGTGTCGCCAGTTTGGCGCGCTCTGCCAGGCTTTCCAGTAGGATGTACTCTTCATCCGTGTGGATTTTTCCGCCGCGCACCCCTAGTGTGTCGATTGTCGGGACCCCCTCGGAGGCGATGATGTTTCCGTCACATACCCCACCACTCGCCTGCCAACGGCAGGGAAGTCCGAGCTCCTCGCAGCACTTTTTGATGTCAGCAAAGAGCTTTTTGGTCGCTTCCGTAAAAGGTTTTGGCTCGCGAAAGTGGCTGCGCCAGAGTTGTAGAGTGATTCCATCTTGGGAATTGAGGTCCGCCTCTATCTTATCGAGCTCCGCAGTTACCTCCTCAAGGAGCTGCCTGTTATCCACGCGGATATTAAAGCGAGCAATGGCGAGGTCAGGAACCACGTTTACAGGACCCCCTCCCTCGATTTCCCCCACGTTTACAACGACGCCGTCGCGTCGAAGGGAGTCGACTCGCTCTATGAATTTCGCCAAGCAGATAATTGCGTTGCGACCTTTTTCGTACTCACGTCCAACATGGGCGGGGCGTCCACGTACGATTGCTGCGTAATTGCCCGATCCCTTCCGTTCGCTAATAAAAGCCCCGTCGGGGAGGCTTGGTTCGAATACGAGGCCTACGTGACAGCGACGTGCGCTCTCGCGTAGGAGCTCCTCGCTGCTTTTTGAGCCCACCTCCTCATCAGGATTAAGAACCACCTCCCAACCGATCTTGTCAGCTAGGTCGCTTCGTTCAAATGCGCGCAGCGCTGTTAGCATGACGACAAGTCCGCCTTTCAGATCAGAGACTCCGGGTCCATTCCAAACGCCACGCTCCAACTCGCGCACCTCCTGAAAGGGGTGCTGCTGACCAAATACGGTATCCATATGTCCGCTAAAGAGTACTCGTATCGGTGCTTCAGGTCGCTTAACAAACCGCAGTGCCTTGCCTACTGGAACTGGCACCTCTTCGCCCTTTGAGTTGATCACCGTTCTTTCGGGCAGGCTGTGCTCGCTGCATGCGCCGCCGAGGGACCCAAAAGCGTCACGTAGGAGCGTTAGCATGCGCTGCAATCCGTCGGCGTAGTCGGATCCAGAACAGACATTCGACCACTCCCTGGTAAGGCGCTCCATCTCGTTTTGTTGTGAGTCAATCCACTCGAGTTCGTTTCTATGCACGCCGGCCTCGTTCGTAAAAGATTTGAATAATGTATTTTTTCTTTGCGTAAAATCTGAGCTTATGAGATCTGTGAATTTCTGACTTAGAAATTTCTCTGTCGGACCGCATCACACAACGGGGGGAATGATGCCAAGCAATGTGAAAGAGCGCCTTTTGGAGCAATTGGCGAAGGATCATGCCTGCTATGTTCTCTTAACGTGTGACGAGGCCGATGAATCAGGTAAGCTGAATGTCGACCTGGCGTACGAAGGAGATCCTGTTTTGGCGGCTTATCTCCTAGAGGGAGCCCAGTCATTTATCGATGATCAAGTAACGGAATCTATCAGCGATTGACAACTCTCTCGTAATTCTTCAAAATGATGATCTATCCTCAAGGGGGAAAGTTTGAATCACGATGAAGCGATTACAAGTGGGCGTGTTCTTTTTTGGATGTCCCTCGGACCATTTTTACTGCTACTCACTCTTTTGATTAGCCTCATTAAGGCGGCACCTCCCACCCTCTTCATGCCCCTGGCTGCGATCTGCGGCTTGCCAGTTTGTCTACGATGGCGGATGAACGGACTCCTTCCAGCGCTCATCACTCTCGGAGTATTTCTTGCTCTGGGGTCACTACAAACAGGGCCGGAGCATCGCTTCTGGTTGGTCGGAATGGCAATGGCCGTTGCACTTTCATTTGTAGTGGCCGCTCTTTCCGCTGAGGAAGCTGATTCACTCATCTCCCAAGTTACCAAGAGTGCGCAGAGTCGCCTTGACAATCTCTGGCGGCTTGACGAGAAGCTCAAGAATATTCGAGAGCGCTGGCAGTACGACCGCGAAGACTTTCAAGTGCGCCTGAAACTGCTCACGCAGGAGTTAGAGGACACGAAAAGTCAATTAGAGCGCCTTCAGGAGACATCCGCAATTGCGCATCACGAAATTCAAGCGCAATCAGAACAGATGCGCAAACTTCAAGGGCACCTTCTCGAACTTCAGCAGGAAGGAGATCAGTTGCATCATGATCTTAGCGAGAAGAACCTCGAGGAAAAGGTGCGTACGGACGTTCACAAGCTGCAGGATGCCGTTCGCGAAGACAAGGCAGATGCTGAGTTGGAGGCGGAGCTCGGACGTTATCGCGGTCTCTACACGCAATTGCGTGGGCAGTTTGAAGAGCGCAAAGAAGTGATCCATTTAACGCGCAAAGAGCTCCACGAAACGCAAACGGAGCTGGAGACGCTACAGCGTCGCTTTGATGAGTCAACGAAACAAAATTTCCAACCAGCATTTCTTCAACTATCGCAACAACTCGAAGATAAGGAAGAAGAAATCCTTGAGTTGGAGTCGCTTGTTTCCGAGCTAATCGCCGAATAGGCGACCTTGCTATAGGGGCGAATGCTCCGGTAGATATCAGCCGATGGCGTGAGGGGGTGTAGCGCAATCTGGAGGTGAGATTTTTTTTAAAAAACAACTTCTGGGATAAGGTCGGCAGCCATAATTGTCGCTGAACAGAAGAGGCTTCTTTGCTGCGGCAGCAGCAGCGGCACCTAGGTGTGCCCGGCATGGCAACGAACTAGAGGGTGAAAGTCCCTTACTGGCCCGAAGGGGGGAACAGTTAGCCGAAGGCAAGGGTGTCCATCGCGAGATGGAATCTGAAGGAAGCTGGAGGCAAAACGCTGCCCT
>JBFIDQ010000157.1:0-7316 GCA_041603795.1 Chlamydiales bacterium | reverse complement strand
GCAGCAGCCGAATTCCACGTGGCGGTAGCCACGACAGATGCAAGCCCCGTGCAACGAGCGATAGCGAGGCAGCTCGGGGTCTATCAAAACGACAATATGCGCCCCGGTTAGGGGCGCTACCAATCATCTCGACAGCGATCTGAGAGCGATGACTTCGTTAGTGTTGTAGACGTGGCGCCCCTACCGGGGCGCATAATATCGTTTTGATAAACCCCGAGCTGCCTCGCTATCGCTCGTTGTACGGGGCTTGCATCTGTCGTGGCTACCGCCACGTGGAATTCGGCTGCTGCAAGTTCCATCAGCCAACCCGTGGAATGGGCTAGCATTTGTACGGGAAAAAAGGGCAAATTAAAACTCTTCTCAAGCGGCGGCCTGCATATTCCGATATAGGAGGTGGAGGATTGATTCCATGAAGATCAATGCAGGCGCTCTCGCCCTAAATACTAATTATCAGCGCAATCGGATGGGGTTGGAGTCGTCTATGATGCGACTCGCCACGGGAGATCGCCATACGCGTCTTGGAGAAGAGCCAGCGGCCACGATATCGATATCGCAGAGGTTGCGTCACAATATTCATGGCGCTACCGCGTCTACCTCCGGTATACAGAACGCCATCTCCTACATCGAGACCGCCAATGCCTACATGGAAACAGCTGCTAATATTCAGACACGTATGATGGAGCTAGCAGCCTCGTCGACAGATGGAACCAAACTCGATGCGGATCGTCAGTCCCTTGAGGTTGAGTTCCAGGTACTTAAGGCAGAATTATCCGCAATGACCCGAACCAGTCTTTATGATAGTAGGCAGACCATAGGTCGCGATACCGTGGTTTCGTATGACGGAAACACCGATCGGGTGAAGTTCCTACTGCCCAACGGCGAAAAACAGACGCAAATTGAGCGTGATTTCGGTGCCAATGAGAATGACATAAATGGGACCGAAATTGGTTTTGACAGCAGCGAAGACTTCACAATGAGTCGAGACGGCCGCTCCCTTTATTTTTTAGGAACGGTTACCGGTGATGCAGCCAATAAAGTGCGAATCAAGCGTTACGACATCGAAAATCATATCGTTTATACAGGTGCAGATCTTTTCGATTCGGGCGACACACTTTTCGCCGATGAGGATGGAGATACTTATGCAAACGGCAATGGTACCGTGTATGCAGTCGATTCAAATTCACTAACGCGCACTGCAACGGCAGTGACAGACATCTCCGTGGCCCAGGAATTCTCCGTTTACAATGATGTCATTACCTACCACAGAACGACAGATGATTTTGTCGTGAGTTATGACATCAATGCAGCGACCACGACAGCTTTAACAGGGGCCACGCCGTTTGGGGTGGGTGTAGAAAGTGCTGTATCTGCATCAGGTCGCTACATCGCCGATGAGAATGTGGCGGGTCAGGTTCGGGTCATCGACACCCGAACAGGGACCTCATCTACGCTCGCAATAGGGGTAGCTGGAAACGTCAATAACATGCAGTTCAACGAGGATGGGGATCGACTCTACTACATTGATCAGACAGATAACACCATTCGCTTTGTAAAAATCGAAACGAATGAAAAAGAGCAGGTCCTTCTCACCAGCGGCGATGTCGTGGCTAGAGGAAAGAACAACAATAGCTTCCTCGGACTCGACCTAGGGGGTGCAAGCTTCAATTCGGAAACAAAGTTTGTTGTTAGCGAGGGCAATCTCTCTGTTCTTCGTTATACAGCAGCCGATCTGCGCCTCTATCAGTTGGGACTCGCCAATACCCATGTAGACACCATAGCAGCGGCAAACCAGGCCATTGAGGAGATAAAGGAAGCGGGGAACCGTTTCTCCGCACAGCGAGCGAAGTTGACCGCGCAAGGGGGTCGATTTAGTCACGTAATGGATGGGCACCGCGCCTACATCTCTAATCTTCAGGGAGCAGAGAGTGCAATACGTGACACCGATATTGCAGGAGAGTCTTCTGTGATGAGCGCTTTCCAGGTGAAGACGCAGGCGGCCCAGGCTGTACTTGCTCAGTTCAATTCGATTTCGCAGAATGTATTGGTTCTGCTACAACGGCTCTAGTGAGGTGATTCATGGGACAGTCTGAACTTCAAAATTTTTGGAACGATTACGATGAGAAATCGGATCTACTCCAGCAAGCTCTCGATAAGCTGGTGCAGCAGGAGGGCGACGCTGATGGGTTAAAGGGTGAATTCTCAGAGCAGGCAGCCATGAAGCTCATGGAAGAGGCCATGGAATCCCTAGCTAACGAATACGTGCAGCACCTCGAGTCCTTCAAAATGGCCTCCGAGCCAGTCGAGGTATTGGGTCACTTGGAGGTTGCTGAAACCCTATGGCGCAGCCAGGCGCGAGTGATCCAAAAGTTTGATCCCAATGGCGAAGAGAGTAAGTTCCTTGCCCAAATGCGACAGTTAGCCCTGAATCTAATGGTCGATAAGCTGGAAGAGGCGTCAGAGCGAGCTGGGCGGAATGCCAAGCCAGAGAATGTGGCTTGTGTTCTTGGACTGATGGCCGTCATTGATCACGTCTGGGGCGAGCAAGGACGACCGCTAAACGATCCCGAGCGACAGGAATTCCGTAAAATTGCCAAGAGTTTTCGCTAAAATACCTGCTCACAGCCATATGTGAGGATAAAGCTTGCTCCAGCCCTCTTTATTGAGAGCAGAGATTCGTGCAGGACCTTTTTTCCATCAATCCAGCCATTCTGCGCCGCGGCTTGGATCATAGCGTATTCACCACTCACGTGGTAGGCGGCAATTGGTAGGTGACTTGTCTCTCGCAATTTCACGATGACGTCGAGATAAGGAAGTGCCGGCTTCACCATGAGCATGTCGGCACCCTCCGCTTCGTCCAGACTCGCCTCTAACAGTGCTTCACGCACATTTGCCGGGTCCATTTGGTAGGTCTTTTTGTCGCCAAATTTGGGAGCTGAGTGCAAAGCGTCGCGAAACGGTCCGTAGAAGGCAGAGGCGTATTTGGCGGTGTAGGACAGAATGCCAACAGATTCAAATTGCGCCTGGTCGAGAAGTCCGCGAAAGTAACCCACGCGGCCATCCATCATATCGCTTGGCGCGATCATGTCGGCTCCGGCTTCCGCACACGTAAGGACCATTCGACCAAGAGCCGCAAGGGTGGGGTCGTTTAGAATCTCCTGATGATCATTGACGATGCCGTCGTGGCCATGGCTAGTGAACGGATCGAGAGCAATATCTGCCATTACCCAGAGCTCTGGAAGCTCCTGTTTTAGAGCACGAATCGCGCGTTGTAGGAGTCCGTTAGGATTATGTGACTCTGTTCCAAACCGATCCTTGCTTTCCTCCGAGATCACGGGAAAAAGATCGACGCCTTTAATTCCCTTCTTAAGCATAGCCTCGCATCGCCTCACGGTAAGATCGATACTCTGGCGATAGACCCCAGGCATGCTGCTTACCTCCTCTTGTCGATTCTCTCCCTCTAGAAGGAAAAGAGGACAAACCAGGTCGCTAGGAAGAAGCTGGGTTTCTTGTACAAGTGAGCGTACTGCCGCATTGGATCGATTGCGGCGTGGACGCTTGGTGAGGTTCGTGCGAAAGTCAAGATCTGTCGTTGTCGTCATAGCAATACCCGTTATTTCTTCAGTTGGGCCAGAGCCTCAAAAATATTGGGAGCGAGATCCGTCGCATCCACATTACCCTCACTGGCCTTTTTCAGAGCGGCCTGGCCATCGAAATCGATGAGCGAAAGGCGAAGGAAAAGATCCTCAGACTTCGCGCCAAAGGCGCTGCCGTGGACCGTTACCAGATTGTGCTGAGCAAGCAGTTGCTGTCCAAGGTCAAAATTCGAGGTCACCTCAGGACTTGCCATTGCTGAAAAGTCAACCCATAGATACCACGCCGCAGATGGGCGCAGGGCTTTGAGTCCGATGGAACAAACTCTCTCATACGCGGCATTGCCTATGCTGCTATAGATCTGGCGCTGTAGTTCGAGGTGTTCGACCACCTCAGGGTGATCGCCAAATGCCACCTTGGCAGCGTACTGCTGGGGTACCGGTGCGCAGGAGTAGGTGCTTGTTCCAAACGCCTCGACACTTTTCTTTAGCCACGACAATTCCTTGGGAAAAAGAAGCGTTCCTAGGCGCCAGCCACCGCCAGAGAATTCCTTGGAGAGGCTGGTCCCTCGAATCGTTCCCTCAGGGTAGTAGTGGGAAAGAGAGTGCAGCTTTTTCTGCTCTGCAGTGAGCGGGAGATGGTGATTGCCAAGGTAGACCTCATCCGCAAAAACAACCCATCCATAGCGTCTAAAGACCTCGGCTAGAGCGGATAGTTCCTTAGGGGAGTAGGCAACCCCGGTAGGGTTGCAAGGATGATTAAAAATAACCATTTTTGGACCATCAGGCGCCATTTCTTCCAGCTCATCGATCTGCTCCGGAAGCAGCTTGCAACCGTCCTCAAAACGAGTGTGGATCTCCAGAGCTTGCTTGCCTGCAATTCGGGTTTGCTCCGAATACGAAACCCAATACGGCATGACATGGACGATTTCTCCCCCGTAGCAACGTTGGGTGCCATAAATGAGTTCTTTGAGTCCCGGACCAACAATAACCCCTTCGGAGTGTCCATCATAGCGCTTTGCAATGACCTCAGCCAAACCTGGAATTCCACGTACACTGGTGTATTCATGCCGGTGTGCGTGGTCCGCTAAAGCCCGAACAACAGCTCTAGGAGGCGGAATTGGATTCGCACCGAGTCCAAGATTGTAAATCTTGCGCCCCTCGGCACGGAGCCTTGCCGTCTCTGCGCTTGCAAAAAGAGTAAATGATGGTTTCAAATTGCGTACTCTCGGATCAATTGCCTGGATGATTTTCTGCGTGATTTTTGGCATGGCTCTTCCTATCCGTTGCCGCGGTAAATGATGATAGCAGGCGTTGAAAAGGCTCGATCTACATATCATTCGCCGATTGTAGCATTGACAGCGACTCCATGGCAAATTGGATCCAGTTCTTGAGACGAAAAAAGGCTAGGGAGCGTGAGCTCCCTAGCCTGGGGAATGAGTACCAATAGTTGTTTACGGCTACTGTAGCAGACGGAGTACGTTCTGCTGAGCAGCGTTGCTCTGCGCAAGTACAGAAATCGCTGTCTGAGCGAGGATCTGTGACTGAGTGAGACGCGAGGTTTCTGCGGCGATATCGACGTCGCGGATCCGGCTCTCAGCGGCAGCAATGTTGTTGCCGTAGTTTTGGTTTGCACTGTAGACAAAGTTCATTCGGCTTACCTGCGATCCCAAAATGGCGCGCTGGTTAGCCACGTTGTCAACAGCTCCTGCAAGCTTTTTTACGGCCTTATGAGCTTCTTCTACGCTCAGTACATCCAGGGTGCTGATCCCAAGCTTCGTTAGGCGGACATCCGCACTTACGAAATCAACTGACATCTCCTCGTCAGGGCCGACGTGGAAGGTGTACGAGGAGGCTGGTGATCCGCCACCTACTGAGAGTCCCATACCGTAAGCCGCAACTGCACTTGTAGAAGCGCCGAAATGACCGGTATTACCCGTCTTAACCGTCTGGATATCGACAAGAATTGGCTTTTTACCAGCCTTGATGCGAGCGCGCTTGATCGCATTCTCATCACTTGTACTACCCGTATCGGTCCAGTAGATGTTGTTGTTTGCGTCGAATTCCAGGGAGGCTACGCTATTGGTGCGCGTGCCGACCTGCATCGAAGATTTCTCGCCTGTTTTGGTGTTCAAAACAACGAGTGTTCCCGTGTTTGCACTGTCCTCGTCCTCGAAGGCGATGTACTGTCCATCAGAGGAAACAGCGTACGTCTCACCAACATCGAAGTCGTAGGTAGATGCGCTAAGATCGTTCAGCAGGATTTCCTTGTTCGTCTGATCAAACAAGCTCTGCTTTACGTAGCGAAGAGGGCCCGTTCCCGAGCGCTCAATGTAGTACATGTAATCGTCATGTACCGTGAACTCACTGAAACTCGAGGCAAGGGATACACCGCCACCCCACTTGTTAGTTGTAGCAGATCCGCCAGCATCTAGCGTCATCGCGTCAACGTCAAGTAGCTTTACATTGAAGTTTTTTGAGCCAGAAGCGGTTGCTGTAGAAGGATCGGAGACCCAAACTCGGCCCCTCTCGTCCATTACAATCCGTGCCTGTGTACCTGCAGAGAGGCCACCAGCGGAGGTGAGCTGGAGAGAAGTGATCTGATTTGACTCGAGATCAAGCTTCTGAAGTGTTTTACGAGCGGATAGAGAGTCAACACTCTTCTGAGCGACGTAGATGAGGCTCTTGCCGTTAGCAGTGAAGAGGTAGTCACCTACCGACCCACCGTTGGCAGACGACTCAAATGCGTACTTCACACCATTTTCTGCAGCGTTTCCGTCGCGGAAGTTGATGCCTATCGTGCGCTCATCAGTTCCATCTCCCTGTGAGTAAACAATTTTGTGTGCTACAGAGTCATAGACAGCAACAGCAGTTTTGCCGTTGATCGCAAGGCCGTTGTACTTGCCCGCTTCAGCAATTCGGCCTACCTCTGTCTTTAACTGCTGGAATTCCAGGTCGAGATTGACACGGTCTTCCTGGCTCTTGGATCCGTCAGCGGCGCCAACGGCAAGCTCTGTCATCCGATCGAGGATGTTGTGTACTTCCTGTAGCCATGCATCGGTTGTTTGAAACATGTTGATGGCGTTTTGGATGACGCGGCCTGCGGCCTCGCTGTTCTTCACCTGAGCCCGGAAGCGCTCCGAAATACCGAGATCGGCAGGAGCTTCGCCTGGCTGGATGATTCTGTGACCAGAACTCAACCGCGCCATTGAGGTCTGCAGCTGGTTGTTCTGTGTGCCGTAGTTCGAAATGAACTGTCGGCTGGTTGCATTGTTAGCAATTATCATTTGGTTTCCTCCATGAATGGTTTACGAATGCTCAAAAGCAATCCGTTGCTAATGGTCTGAGAGCATTCTCAGACATCGATTCCGGCTCTCATCTCAGGTGTCCGCCCGGGAAGTGCTTTCTTCGACACAATGGGTATCGGAGGAGTGAGGTTGGTTCTTGAGAAGAAATGAAAAAAAAATGTAGGGCGTTGATAGATAGTGAGTTGGGATATTGGTCTGGCGTGCCGCAGCAGACCTAATCCACCGCCTCGGGGTGGGTTTTTGTTGTTGTCATTACCCAAAACCTGCAAGAATTCTATTTGATGCAAAAAGTACCGTAGCCCGCGAAAGCGGGTGGGTAGATCTTAGCCCATGGCAAGTGCAACTCGCGGATGCGGGTGCGCGCAGCCGTGGGTTTAACATAACAAAATTGTACCCTTGAAAAGGGTTCTCGAAAGGT
>JBFIDQ010000156.1:0-7363 GCA_041603795.1 Chlamydiales bacterium | reverse complement strand
TACGCAGGCCACGTTTTTGTGCCGCCCCTTTGGGGCTAATCCATTCATTTACAGCCACCTAGGGCTTACGCCCTAGGCTAACATCTGCCGGGACTTCGCCCCTAAACTTTGGCAAAAACTTTTTTTGTGAAACCTGAGATTCTCATACTACAACTACGTAATTTAATTCCAAATTGACAATAAATCATATAATTTATAGAATTAACCTCTAACTACAAACAACTCTGCCTCGGTAATAAAGGCGCAATGCTTGTGAGCGTTTCATAAATTACACAGGAGTACCCTTCCTGTCTCTCTCACTAAGGGATCCAATATTACTAAGCTTATAGTTTCTAGTGAAAGAAAAACAACTGAGCTAAAACAATAATAATCATGACAAATATTAGCAATTTTTGCCCTGTCCAACACGAGCTAGGGGCATTCAAAACAATTTCCTATATAGCTGTGGCAGTTCCGCTTATAATACTAGTGGCCAAAGCTACTTTTAGAATGATACGTAAGCCTCACACGACACTACCATTGACCCGTAAGGCTATTCGCATATCGACACCTTCTTGGCAATCTTCAGAAGGGCGGCAACTTATCAGAAATGCTTTGAATACCCTTCCTAAGCGTGCGCTTAATGCTCTGCTCATAGAAAGACGCCAAAAAGAATCCTCTGATAAGTCTCTAGAAGAATATCTGGCCGTAGATCTCCAAGGAGGAACCTGCTATGGACAAAGTATGAATATTTTAGAGACTCTCTGTCTTACCTCTTCTGAAGAAATTTCGGAAGAGACTGTGACCCAGAACATGGATCTGGAAAAAATTGTGCGCTATCAGATAGCGCACCAGCTCCACATCTTCTTGCAAAACCAAAATTCAGCTTTCGCTTACGGCGTTATGGTACAACCCATGTGTGCTGCGATAGAAGCCATTTTCCCTCATTCAAACAGAATAGTCACTTTTACGGAAAGGATGGAGCTCACCAAATATACTGAGAAACTATTTACCGGTAGGCTCAGCGATTTTTTGCTTCGGGATATGAAGCCTGTGGGGCAGGAACCGAAGCAGTCTGAAAATTTTTTCATTCAGATTCTATTTCAATGGAAGAGAAAGTCAGGACATTGTGCACTTCTCTATTACAATCGAGCGGCTCAACGATTCTATCTTTATGACCCTTATTATCGCAGTGATGGTCTCTTGTCAACATCCAGCCGGAGAGAATTCATCGACGGAGTCGCCAAACACGTTATGCGTTACAAAAATTTAGAGTTCAGCAGCGTACAGCTATTCTCATGTACGACAGGCCAGTGAACGGGAGTGGCTGCTAGGATTACAGTATGGCCGACATTTTCGTGAAGCATATGTAATCCGTAAATATCTTTAGCATTAGGCGGCGCTCTAGTGCTTTAAACGCGCAAGCTCTATCATAGACTTTCTAGTTTTGGGGAGTATTGGCTATGAGTGATGCGCTAAAAGAGCGGTTGGAGAGATCGATTATTGAGGAGTTCTCAAGGGGCGATTTTCTCGATGAGATGTCCCTTTACCACCTGGAGACGGGGGGCAAGAGGATCAGAGGACTGATGGCCCTCGATGAGGCGGCGGAACTTGGGGTGCCGCTGGAGCAGGCGCTCCCTTGGGCGGCGGCATGCGAGGTTTTGCACAACGCCACGTTGGTGCACGACGACATCCAGGATAATGATCCTCTGAGAAGAGGGCGACCAAGTCTATGGAAAAAATACGGCCTTCAACAGGCAATCAATGTAGGCGACTACCTCCTTGCTAAGGCTTTTGGTCTAATCGCCACTTGCACGGCAGGTCATCACGTTGGACAACTCCTTGCTTGCTTTTCTTGCTGCACCGAGCGCCTTGTGCGCGGTCAGTCGATGGAGATGCTGGTCTACCAGCAGCCCGTTGAGGAGATCTGGAAGTGCTACCTGGAGGTGGCAACGGGCAAAACAGGGGCGCTTCTTCAAGCTCCTATCGAAGGGATTCATATTCTTGCAGGGAAGTCGCCTGAGATCACGAAGGAGTGGCTAAAGGTTGGTTTGGTCTATCAGATCAATGACGATCTCAATGATTACCACGGCATGAAGCAGGAAAATCAGTCGCTTAAGGACTTCGAGGGAAAAACGGTGAATGCGATCGTCGCCCACCTCTCTCTTCATCAGGAAGCGCAGGCTGAAGTGCGTGCGTATCTTGAAAGTGATCCGAATAGCACGGCGCACAAGGCAGTTGTCGACTCCCTTTGCGCGAAAATCGACGAACTCGGCGTGCCTGAGACCTTACGGAGGTATGCCTCTGGTCTCTATACGGAGTTTGATACGGCGATTAAAAGTCGTGCAAAAGAACGTGTGGCAGGGTACTTTGAATCGACAAATATCGCAGGTTTGCCAAGGGGGTAGAGCGATGCAGGAGAGTGGTCGAGAAAGAGCCGTAATTGTGGGCAGCGGATTTGGCGGCCTCTCGGCAGCCTTTCACGCACTCTCCAAAGGCTACCAGGTGACGATTCTGGAAGCGGGTGATCAGCCGGGAGGGCGCGCTCGCACTTTTGAAAGGGACGGCTACCACTTCGATGCAGGTCCAACAGTGATCACGGCCCCGCATCTGTTCGACGAACTTTTCGCTCTTCTCGGTGAAAAATCAAGTGACTACTTTACTCTTCGTCCGATAGATCCGTTTTATCGGGTTGTGTTTTCCGACGAAGCGCATTTCGATTACTGCGGCGATGAGCAGCAGCTTCTAAAAAACATAGCGAAGATCAATCCTGGCGATGTAGAGGGGTATAAGCGGTTATCAGACCACTCGCAGCGAATTTTTGATGTGGGCTATTCGCAGTTGGCAGATCAGCCTTTTGACAGCGTGACGTCGATGTTGCGGGTCCTTCCCGACATGCTACGCCTGGAGAACTTTCGCTCTGTCTACGCATTGGTGGCTCGCTACATCAAAGACGAGCGCCTCCGACAGGCATTTAGTTTCGAACCGCTATTGGTCGGTGGCAATCCGTTTACCATCACAAGCATCTATCTCCTCATTCATTGGCTCGAACGCAAATGGGGGGTCCACTTTGCGATGGGGGGTACGGGGACGATCGTTCAGGGAATCTGCAAAGTGCTTCAGAAGCACGGAGTAGAGATCCATTATGGCGCTTCCGTCGATAAGATAGAGGTTAGTGCTGGACGTACCCGTGCGGTACGGACGACCACAGGCGCCACCTACCCTTGTGATGTGGTGATTTCCAATGCAGATCCGCTGAAAACCTATGGGAGTTGGATCGAGCCACAGCACCTCCGCAAGAACAAGCCGCAGAAGATGAAGCGCAAGGCCCTCTCCATGGGGCTTTTTGTTACGTATTTTGGGGTGCGAAAGAAGTTTCCTGAGCTCAAGCACCATACGATCCTATTGGGACCGCGTTACAAGGGACTCCTCACCGATATTTTTTCTCGCAAGAAGTTGGCAGATGACTTCTCACTCTATCTCCATTGTCCGACGGTGACGGATCCGTCACTGGCCCCTGATGGGTGCGAAAGCTGCTACGTGCTATCGCCGGTACCAAACAATCAGAGCGGAATTGATTGGTCAGTGGAAAAAGAGCGCTACCAAAAGAAGATTTTGGCGGCGCTAGAGAGGCGAATCCTTCCTGGACTCAGTGATCATCTTGAGGTGGCCTTTTCGATTACGCCTGACTACTTTGAAAACGATTTGCAAAGCACGGCGGGGTCCGCCTTCGGCATTGAACCATCGTTTCGGCAGTCAGCCTACTTTCGCTTTCACAATAAGTCGGAGGATGTCGAGGGACTCTATTTCGTGGGGGCAAATACGCACCCGGGTGCTGGAGTGCCGGGCGTCATCAACTCAGCAAAGGTTCTTAAACAGGTATTGCCGGAAGCAAAAGGAGCCGCATTAGTATGAGCGAAGAATGGTCGGGGGTTATGCAATCCCATGCGAAATCCTTTCATCTGGCAACGCTATTTTTTCCGAAGCGGGTCGAGACGCGGGTCCGGGCTCTCTATGCTCTCTGTCGCTGGATCGACGATGCCGTAGATGAGTGCCCAGATGCAAAGGTGGCAGAGGAGCGGCTCAACAAAATTCGAGACGATCTAACGTCGCCTAACTCGACAATGGAGGTAAACGCTCTCTACAAGCGTCATCAGCTCGACACGGGGTACATGGAGGACCTCATTGAGGGGGCTCGCGATGACCTGCAGCGGGTGCGGATCGCTGACGAGAAGGAGTTCATTCAGTACTGCTACAAGGTGGCAGGAACGGTCGGATTGGCCATGGCGGACCTGATGGGAGTGACGGAAAAAAAGGCGCGGGCGTTTGCAGTCGACTTGGGCATCGCGATGCAAATCACCAATATCTGTCGCGACGTAAAGGAAGACGCTGAACAGAATCGGGTCTATTTACCGGAAACTCTCCTAAAAAAGCACGGATTGACAACAGAGCAGCTTCTCACAATGGACGTCGACAGGGAAAAGTTGGCGGGGGTGATGAGGGAAATGGTGGCGCTAGGTGACCGCTACTACTTCAGCGCGCGAGGCGCTTTTCCATCGATTCCATGGCGCGCCCGCGGAGCCATCCTTATCGCAAGCGAACTCTATAGGGGGATCGGACTCAAACTCATCAAAAATGGGGGCGATCCGCTAGAGGGTCGCACGATGCTCAATACGATGGAAAAGATGGGGTACTTAGCAAAGGGCATCGGACTCTGGGCGGCATCCCTTCTGTGGCGTCCGCATCTGACGCACGAGCCTCAGCTGCATACCGCCCTATCACAGTGGAAAGCGCGAAGAGGATTTGCGACGTGACGTATCTCGAGTTTCACCTCTTTTTTACGCTCCCTCTATTCAGCGCCCTCCTCTACATTAATCGTCATAACAACGTGGCACGCACCGGCAAGGCGTGGATCGGCACAGCAACACTGGTGGCGCTCGCCCTGGGATATACGACGCCGTGGGATAGCTACCTCATCAGAGAGGGGATCTGGAGCTACTCGACGGAACGTGTTCTCGGGACGCTCTATTTGATCCCCTATGAGGAATACTTCTTCATGGTGATCCAAACGGTTAGCGCCTGCCTGCTTCTGATGAAGATCTTGGAGATTTCGCGACGCAATTATGTGCCGGGCAGACTTTCCTCTGCTCAACGGACCATTGCTCGCTTGGTGATGGTCGTGCTGTTGACTCTTGTGGGTACGGGAATTCCGTTTCTATTCGAAAACGGACCCTACCGCTACCTCGCCCTCATCGTGGTCTGGGGTGCCCCCATCGTCCTCTTGCAATGGTCCGTCGGCCATGCTGTGCTCTTTCAGTTCTGGCGCGAGGGGATTACAGCGTTCACCTTGCTTACGGGATACTTTTGTTGGGCGGATTGGATGGCGATCCAACGGGGGATTTGGCTCTTTCCGGAGGGGACGGTCACCAACTACACGGTAGCCACACACCTTCCAGTAGAGGAGGCTCTCTTTTTTTGTGTGACGAACGTTATGGTGATTCAGGGATTCATTCTCTTCAACAAGATGCCCTTGAGGCGACATGAGCATTGAGCTTAAGGGGGTCAATTTTGACTTCCCGGGGGAGTCTATTTTCTCGGATCTCACTCTCTCTCTGTCAGCTCCGGGGTTCATCGGACTCGTTGGCGTCAACGGGAGTGGAAAGTCGACTCTATTTAATCTGCTTCTAGGTCGCTTGCAGCCCTCCGACGGCTCCATCACTCTCTCAGGCCACCCCCCAGGTAAGAGCCTTGTGGGGTCAGCTTTTCAGGAGATCGATTTTCCTGAGAATGCCACCGTGAAAGAGGTCCTTTCCTTCGTCACCGCCCACTACCGCTATGCTCTCCCTCTCGATGCGCTACTCGAGCGATTCTACCTAACCACAATTTCCTCCAAACGCTGTAGCTCCCTCAGCGGGGGCATGAAGCGACGGCTGGCGCTAGCCTGTGCATTCGCCGGAAACCCAAAGATTGTGCTGCTCGATGAGCCATCAACGGGGTTGGATAAGGAGACACGTGGTGCTCTATGGGAGACGATTGCTCGCTATCGCGAGGAACACAATGCCTTGGTGCTGATGATCACGCACCACCCTCAGGAGATTTCGCCCTATGTCGACCAGTTTCTTTTGCTCAAAAAGCAAAAGGCGCCGCGTCTAGTGGCTCCAGAGGAGTTTTCCTCGCTAACGCAACTCAAAAGGCTCTCATTTCGATCATCTCACCCCCTCACTTTTCCACTTGCGCGTGAGGTGCGCTGCGATGGCGACCACTACGAGGTGGTGGGGGCGGACGGCGACGCGCTGGTGCGGCGTTTAGCGGAGCAGACGGTTGACTTCTCGCAGTTGGGTATGGAATCGATGCCCGTTGAACAACTATTGGAGCGCTACCTCTGATGCGACTCTTTTCAGCCCACGTTCTTTTTCTCCTCCGCCTCGCACTGCGCGATCCAACGTACCTCTTTATGACCATCTGTCTGCCGGCAGGGATCTACTGGTTTTTTGCAGTGCCGGAGTCAGTGACCCCATACATCGCCTCCTACCTCATCGGCTCGTTCAGCGCCTTCGCCTTTTTAGGCGTTCTCTTTTTTCAAAATGCGATCGCTCTTTCGCATGAGAGCCGCTCGCCATGGATCCGGTACCAAAAGACACTACCGGGAGCGCAGGTGGCGAGCATGGCCGCGCGATGTCTCACGTCGATGCTCTTCGCGGGGCTCGCCGCATGCGTGATCTACGGGCTAGGTAGGGTTTGTACGCCAACTGAGCTAACACCACTCGAGTTCAGCCACGTTTTGCTTAGATTGGTGCTCGGCGGCTTTCCCTTCTTACTTCTCGCCTACGCCGCGGCTCGAATCTTCTCGCCTCGCGCCATCACGCCCGCAGCAAACTTCCTCTATCTCTCCCTCTCTTTTGCCGGCGGACTCTGGAAACCGCCCGATATGCTGTCAGATCTCCTACAGAATATTGCCTGGAAATTGCCAACGTATCACTACGGTCGGGTCGTATGGGACGTCATACCGGAAGCTGATGCGATGGTGGCAGCAAACGTAATTTACTTGGCGTGTTTTACTCTCGGACTTCTTGCCTTGTTCCCAATATGGGCCATAAAAACCACAAGTCATTAAATTTTTATTGTTTATAAATCGATTCCATGTTATATTCTTTATTAAAAATAAGGATAAATTTATGGATATCGCCACAATTCGACATCAATCTGCGTCGTTCTTTCGCTCGTGCGACGCCGCACTGGATAAAGTGGTGCCGAAGAAGATCACAGCCACCGTGGCGATGATAGCCATAAGCGCATTCACCTTTGCGGCGGATGGCTGCATGGGTGGCCGATTAAATCGTATGGGGGCTTATAACGGGCGTCTAATTGACAGAGGAGAGGGCTG
>JBFIDQ010000155.1:0-7408 GCA_041603795.1 Chlamydiales bacterium | reverse complement strand
ATAGCGGTGAAGCTCCCTCTGCGCGACTCTGCGACCTTCCCGTCTCTGCGTTAAACTTATTATAAACCACTGATTATTAATGCCTTACGGTCGGTTCGCAACATCTTGCCTGTCCCTTTGCGCGCTCTCTGTTGTTGAATAATTGTTATAATGCAATTACCCTGTCCGAAAGGCCCTTTGTAGACACATCCACAGAATGCGGAGGTCAAACAGGCACCCTTTCTTCGCTTGATAGAGCATTTCGGAAGCCATAAAACTTTCTCTATTTTCTACCTCAATACCCTCAGCATCAGCTAGAGTAACGATACCCAGTTTCGACTGCAGATAGCTTTCTTTCCATGAATCAGAGAGAGAGAGTACTTCCTCGGGAGAGCGGGAAGGGAGTCCCACCAGCCGCACATCTCCGGCGACCACATCAAAAAGTGAGAGGAGAGTGGACAAAAGAATGGGAAGGTCTCTTTTTTTCCACTGCATCTGGGGCACCACCCGCCACTGCTTGGGATCAATAGGGGATGGCAATGCCACAATTTGTCGAATTGAACTAGCAAGGGAGAGCCCTGCGTATAGGACCAAAGGGCTAAAAATGATGAGAATGAAAAGCGCCACAAAGCGTTCAACTAACTGAGTTACAACGGCACCCATTTTGTCTTGCGTTACCTCCGAGAGGACCTGCTCATCGCACATCTCTAAAACTGTCTTATTCTTAACATGATGCAGCCGTTTTTGGTCGACCACACTGCCCTCGATGGTGAGTCGCTCTCCCACGTAGGTATTGCTAAATAGCAGAGAGTCACTTACTTCCGTATAGGAATCGACAATCGACCCCTCCTCCACTACCGCATAGGGACCAATGAAGACGCCCTTATGGATATGGCAATTCCTTCCTAAATAGAGAGGGCCCTCCAGACGAGCCGAAGGATCAATTTCCACGCCATGAGAAACCCAGACCCCCGGCCGATGCTCGCTCAGCTCTGTCGGCAGCAGCACCTTTTCCGGATGATCAAGTAGATAACGAGATGCATCAAGGATTGCGGGTATACTGGCCGTGGAGGCCACAAATGAAACCGCATGCCGAGTTGTATTCTCTCCAAGGTACTGGCTCAACTGCTGCGTCGACCATTCGCTGTCTAGGTCTTGAAGCTGAGTCCCGTCTAGAGTGGCCCAACCGGTCCATTCTCCCTCTTTATCCACAAACATCTGCCTGGGTCGGAGTAAAATGCGATCAGAGCTGGTGAAGAGTAGGCTGTCCCCACGGCCCACTACGACCGAAGAAGGAGAATTCTTCAGAAGGGAAGTGCCCAGGGTTGAAAATGGCCGTTTCGGTTCCTTCACCAAGTGGTGAATAATCCGAATACCCCACCGCTCTCCTTCCCCCAATAATTCCTCCACCTTTTCTGGTAGATCGTGAAGAACCGTATGGATCTCCTTGATTCCAAGAGCGACCAGTTGTTCCACAACGTGACAAACAATAGGCTTGCCTAGGAGAGAAATCGTGGGAGGAAAGAAGTCGCTGGAAGGTCCTGTAACGAGTAGAAGAGCTTTCACGTTAGTACGCTCCCCTTCCCAAAAGAACGGCAGGAATCGTACGGATCAAAATCCATAGATCTTTCCATACACTTTGACTCTCGATGTAGTCTAAATCGAGGGTAAGCTGACCCTCGAACGGGATATTCGACCGCCCCTCGATTTGCCATAAACAAGTGATTCCCGGTTTCACATCAAGGCGCCGGCGGTGGTGAAGTGAGTAGGTCTCTACTTCCTCTGGAAGCGGAGGTCTGGGTCCAACCAGCGACATTTCCCCCTTAACGACGCAAACCAGCTGAGGCAATTCATCGATACTTAGACGACGGATCCAGTAGCCCAGAGGCGTCACTCTCGGATCTTTTTTCATTTTAAACGTTGCTCCAGAGCTGTGATCATTTTCAGCCCCTAATAGATCCTTCATTTGGTCAGCATTAGCCATCATCGACCGAAACTTCACAAATCGGAATAGTTTCCCCCACCTCCCTACGCGATTCTGTACATAGAGAACACTTCCGCCATCATAAAGCTTAATGCCAGCAGCCACTACCAGCATAAGAGGAGACAAAGTGATCAAAATCGCGGTCGCTCCAAAAAGATCGACCATGCGTTTGACGCACCTCGTGCCTTTTACCACAAATAGCCAGGCATATTTTTTACGAAGTAGCAACAGCCTTTGAGCCCGACCAGCATTGTATTTCTGGTTGAGCTGATCAATCAGCTCCTGCCTTGCCGCGCCTTTCAGAATCGTTTCGGTTGGGATCGGTTCCACGGATTAATCCACCTACCCTTCGAATGAGCGAACAGCATCTTCCGTCGTGTTGAAAATCTCGAAGAGTTTGTGCATGCGAACCACCTCAAACATCGTGCGGATAGGTTTGGTCATGCAAGCCAACTTTAGATCCCCTCCACGATTATTCACGTGCCTCAAAACTGAAAGAAATGAGCCTAGCCCAGAGCTGTCAATGAACTGGAGATCTCGTAGATTGAAAACCAGGTTATCCACCCGCTCATTACTAATGAGTTTGGTCATCTCCTCCTTGAAGCGAGGAGCGTCTTTTGCATCAAGATTTTCTCCCTCTAGACTAATGATCAATACCTGCTGCTCTCTTTGGTGCGTAAATTCCATTTTTTCTCCTTCGCAATAGCTCTTGTAGATTTGTAGTGAGTTCCACTCTTCATTACTTTTCTTGGGACAATAGACAAGGCGATCTGCAATTTGTTGGATGATGAATAATCCGAAGCCACCATCCTTCTCACCTGCCAAATTGGGGTGGGGCACCTCCTCCGGAGAGAATGGCTTGCCCTGATCCCTAATTTCAATGTCCATCCCCTCTAGGCCCCGACACCCTCGTAATATCACCTTTTGAATTTCTTTGTCGTCGCTGGAGTGTTGTACGATGTTGGCGAAGGCCTCGTTGACTGCTAATTGAAGTTGACCCGTGAACGCTCCTGCATCTCCAGGAATGGAGTGACAGAGTTTCTTCACGAAGTCACGTACCGCATCAAGTTGGGACAAGTCTGCCGCAAACGTGGCCGTTTCTTCAACGAAACTATGAGGCTGATAACTCGGATCGAATTTCACCAAAACAAGTGTGAGGTCATCATCGAAGACTCCCTTTTGTCCGTATGAAAGAACGGACTCGCGAATAATGTGAAGCAAAGCCTTTGGGGGAAGCTGCGAGTTTGTTTTGATGATCGCTTCTAGGCGCTCCACACCGTAGAGTTGCCCGGAGGGATTCTTCATCTCTGTGACCCCATCTGAATAGAAGAGAAAGAGGTCATCTAGTTCAAATGTACATTCCTTCTGATGAAACTGGTCTTCAGGATAGACCCCAACAGGTAAACTCTCTCCCTCAAGAAAGGTAATCGATTTATCTATAGCTCTGTAGTGAAGTGGCTTTGGCGACCCACAGTCGACAAAGGAGAGGACTCTCCTGCCGAGATCAAATCGGGCGAAGAATAGAGAGGCAAAGAATCCGATTTCCATGAGTGACTCGATCAGCTCATCATGCACGCTCTTCATAACCGAGGTAAGGCTTTTAGGCTCTTCCTTCCATCGGCCTTCACCCGAAAAAACCTTGCTCCCTGCATTTGCTTGTACCACACGCATCAGGTGCATCTTTACGGAGGTCGCCACTAGGGCTGCGGGAAGTCCCTTGCCCATTACATCACCCGTCACTACATCGAGCATGTCGACGGCGGGCTGATAGATGGTTCTGAAGTCACCGTCAATTTCTTTTGAGGGGATCGCAATCGCCTCTATTTTAAACCCTGGAGTATTCCGTGGGGTTGCCCCAACAAGGAGTTTTTCGTAGATACTTGCTCCGACCACTAACTCCCTTGAGAGAGTATTGTGCGCGTCCTCTAGATCTTGGTGTTGCTGTTTGTTTTTCGTCTCTAAAACTTGATTGCGTCGAGTCAGGCAATACGTCTCCACGCAACTCCGTACTGTTTGGCGAAGGGTGACCTCCTCCCACGGCTTGAGTATAAACTGGGACACTTGTCCTTTATTAATCACTTCCATGATTGTGTGAAGATCTTGCACACCTGTTAGGAGAATGCGACCAGCGTGCGGACGCAATTCAATGGCCTGAAGAAGCACCTCACAGCCTGAAATATTCGGCATGTGTTGATCACATATAATCGTCGCCACCTCGTTGCCCTGCAACAAGGCGATTGCCTGTTCCCCGCTCTCCGCCTTAAGAATTTCATATCGGTCTCTACGGAGAACCCGCTCTAAAGCTTTGAGTACGTGAACGTCGTCATCCACAATCAAGATTCTTTCGGCCATTCCTTGTCCATCTGCTGCTTGCACCCAAACGTAACAGACCCGCACAAGGGTCTCAACAAAAAAAGTTTTACTAAAATACCCAGGGTCAAGTATAGTCCCTGTTAGGGAGAGACGCTACCTAGGGCCCCCTTCCTCCACCCAAAGGATTGGGTGAGTTCATAGAAGCAGGAGGCAACTATGTCCAATTCAATGTCACTTAATCTGCACAACCGACAAACGCAGAGTCTGAAGCAGAGTCAGCGACTCATTATGTCGCCGCAGATGCAGCAGGCGCTATCCCTGCTGCAACTCCCCCAAATTGAGATGGAAGCAGCTATTGATCTAGAGCTTCAGCGGAATCCATGCCTAGAGCAATCTGAAACACATGATCGAGATGACGCCCCAGAGCACAGCGAGGGTGTATCAACAGAGACCACTGGAGAGCTGGATTTTGAGACGACATCCTTTGCGGTTATGGGAGAGCTAGCTCCTGAAATACACGATCATTTTGCGGAGTCAGGCAACACGCTCCTTCAGCAAAATAGTGACCAAAAGAAGCTTCTCGCCTTTTTGGAAAGCAGTATCCCAACATACACGTCGCTTTTCAACGATCTAATTCGACAAGTCAAAGAGTTGATTGAGAATCCGTTAGAGCTAGAAATTGCTGAGCATCTAATTGGAAACTTGGACGAGCATGGATTTTTTACATCCGAGCTAGAGGAGGTTGCTGCTTTAACTGGCTACGATATTGAGCAGTTGCGCAAAGTTCTCCAAGTCATTCAGACCCTACAACCAAATGGCATTGGAGCTAGGAATATCCCCGAATCGATGCTCATTCAACTAACCAACAAAAAGAAGAGTGATAGTCTAGCCTTTAGAATAATCACGGAACACTACCAGGACCTACTGCATAATCGAATTCCTTTCATTGAAAAGAAGCTAGAAAGCACTAGGGAAGAGGTCCTTCAGGCGATAAAAAGCGACATACTAACACTTAATCTATCCCCAGGTTCCGCCGTAGACACTCAGCCTATACAAACCATCACAGCCGATGTGAAGATCGGAATCGAAAATGGGATGTTGGAGGTTCAAATTCTAGACGATCGTATTCCAAGTCTACGACTTAACAAAAAATACCTTGGGATGCTTGCAGATCCGGCCACGTGCCAAGAAACACGCGAGTACATCAAGGAGAAAATCATGTCAGGTCGATGGCTACTCAAAAATATTAGTCAGCGCCATGACACGCTTTATCGTATAGCTGACCATCTTTGCCGCTCTCAACTCGACTTTCTCGCCCAGCCCGATGGAAAACTGAAACCCTTAACGATGAAGGAAGTTTCAGAAGAACTGGAACTTCATGAGTCCACCATTGCGCGGGCCGTAGCCAATAAATACGTGGAGACCCCCAAGGGCGTCATTCCTCTACGACACTTTTTCACCAATGGTCTGCTGACCCAAGAAGGGACAATGGTCTCCTCTCGCAGCGTGAAAGACCTTGTAAGGGACATCGTAGATACCGAGGACAAAACCAATCCTTTTTCTGATGAGATCATTTCGGGTCTGATCCAAAAGGGAGGGGTCAAGTGTGCCAGACGTACCGTGGCGAAATACCGGAAAGAGTTAAAACTAGGAAGCGCCTCGCAACGAAAAAAATACGAGTAGCCATTACCGTGGCCTAAATTGACTCAGCTCGCTTTTGGTAAGCGTGTTGGGACAAAAATAGCAAAGGTTCCACTCCTAAATCGACCTGGAACTAGTAGACATTTTTTGTGCTCCCTTATATTTAGGGGAGTAGGAAGGCCTCTCTTTGCAAGGAGAGGCCGCAGATCAAGACATATGTACGCACAGCGTGTGAGGAACCTCTCATGATCAGCTCATCGAAGTGGACTGTAAATGGCCACAAGCTTTTAACCGCAGTTTCCCTGGCAACCGGACTATTTCTGTGCTCTTGCCAGCAAATTAAACCCGTCCCCACACCGTCAGAGCAGCTAAGCGGCAAAATTGAGCACCGTGAGCCCACAAAGCCAAAACCTCTCACACCGCCTGAGCAAATTAAGATGCTAAGTGATGCCGTGGCTACCGAGTACCGTATCGGTGAGGGTGACGTTCTCAACGTGACCGTTTGGTACCGCCCCGAACTTTCCAATCCGGAAGTTCTTGTGGCACCTGACGGGGTTATTTCAATTCCAAGAGTCGGAGAAATTCCTGTCGCAGGATTGACACGTGAAGAGGTGGCTGCCACTATAAAAAAACATGTATCAAAGCTTTACGTTGATCCCGAGATCACGGTTACGGTCGTTCGCTACAGCAACAACCGAATCTTTGTACTTGGACGCGTTGCCTCTCCAGGAATTGTCTATTTTCCAGGTCCAGTTACTCTCGTCGAGGCAATCAGTCGAGCTGGCGGCATACCCGGAATGGAGGACGACACCTTCCCTGCGGAAATATCCATCATTCGAGGAAATGATAAACTTATGTGGATCGATGTCGGGGACCTTCTCCACAACGGAAACATGCAACTCAATGCCAGATTACAACCTAACGATATCGTCTTCGTTCCAGCAATCAAACAGAAGCTCATTTACGTTATGGGCGAGGTAGCAGGACCAAGAGCTCTTGGCCTTCGTGGTGGAGTTACTCTACTTGACGCTATCTGGCAAGCGGGTGGTCCGACAGATGGAGCTAACCTAAAGAAGACCTACCTGATTCGTTGGGATGGAAAAGAGAGCAGCGTAATCGAAATTGATTTAGCAACGATGCTCTCAGAAGGAAAGCTAGGTGAGGACATACTACTTAAGGAAAATGACATCATTTTTCTAAGTCGTCGTGGACTTGCACAATGGAATTATATAATGCAGCAAATTACGCCAACCTTTCGCATGGCCAATCTAACTGACAGTACTTACATTAGATTTAACGGAAACTAGACAGTAGTGTTAGCAGCCCCTTGGCAAGCGTTTGGAAGAAGGAGATTAGAGTGAACAATCGGCAAGAGACAGCATTTCAGGGTAAAAAAACGAAGCCCTTTGACTCGGTTCAATTCTTCAGCCATAATAAAAAGAAGATCCTTACCCGTTTCTTCGTTATCCTTATGGTCACGGTTCCTCTTCT
>JBFIDQ010000154.1:0-7429 GCA_041603795.1 Chlamydiales bacterium | reverse complement strand
CGCTATTGGATTTATTTATATAATGCAACTACCCTGCGCGAGACCAGCGCAACTAAAAAATAGAATTTGCCGCTTAACTTACGGACTCAACCTGAATATCGACGTCGACGATCTTCGCTTCGCGCCAAATCTCCTCAAGTGAATACTTTTGGCGGACTCCTGGCGTAAAAAGATGAACAATGACGTCTTCGTAATCCATTACGATCCAATCACCGCCGCTTTTCCCCTCCACAAAAAGGGGACGTTCCCCACGGTCTTTTAATTCTTTTTCGATAGCTTCGGCGAGAGCCTTTACGTGTCGATCGACGTTTCCCTCAGCCAAAACGAGGTAATCAGTAATGGAAGAGAGTCCTCGAACGTCGAGACAGAGGATATTTCCCCCTTTTTTGTCGAAAATGGTCTGTGCGATAACGCTAAGCACTAGTAATATCCCCTGTAAATCGCTAACAATATAATTGATTTATGTGTATATAGTCCAGCACTTTATACGGCACCAAATGTCCACAGTGCAGTTTACCTTTTAGACGGTCACGCAAGGCCGTGGCAGAAATCTCCATTACCGCCGTTTCAACGCGCCCCTGACGGATTGCCTCCGCCAATTTTGGATCACTTTCCGATGGAAAATTTTTGGAATGGCGCGAACCGATGAGCAGAGGAACGAGAGCAACAAGTTCGTTCACGCGATGCCAACTGTGGAAGTTACGAATATTGTCATCGCCGAGGAGCAGATGAAACTGAATAGAGGGGTGCGCCGCAACAAGCTGCTCCACCGTATCGACCGAATAGGACGGACCGGCACGATTGAGCTCAAGGTCGAGAACCCGAAAGCAGGGAAGTGATTCCGTCGCCAGCCGCACCATCTCCAAACGGTGATGTGCGGGCAGAGGCAACTGCTCTTTGTGCGGCGACAGGGCCGCCGGGATGAACCACACCTCTTCAAGCTGACATTTTTCCATCAACTCAATGGCCAAGTTGAGATGCCCATTGTGTATAGGATCAAATGAGCCGCCATAAAGTCCAACACGCTTCATTTTTTGGGAATCAGAGCTCAATCACAACCCCTTTTTTCGATAACCATCCATTTTTTTCGTCGCGCGTGTGCCCGAAGCCTGCGATCTGGAGCCACCGCTACAGGATGTCCAACGCCCTCCAAAAACGGCAAATCAAGATAACTATCGCTATAGGCTGCCATTTCTTCGGTAGACGTCTGCCACCGTTCAATGGAGCTTCTGACATAGTTAATCTTCTGCTGTCCTCCAAAGGACTCCATCACTCTGGAAAAGCGGCCCTTCTCGTCCACAGCATAGGTACTTCCTACCGACTCGTCAATGGATAAACGCCGGCCGATTTCTTCAACCAAGAATGAGGGGGAGTTAGAGAGAAGAACGGTTCGCTTTCCCGCCGCCTGCGCCTCATGCAGAACCGCAACAACAGGCGGACTCAAAAACGTCTCCATTTTTTCATCAAGAAATTCGCAAACAACATCCTGTAGATCCCGCCGTGAACGGCCTTGAAAAAGAGAAAAACTGAGTTGATGAAGGGAGAGGAGGGATATCCCCCCAACCTTATGAAGAACATAGGCCCCCACGAGGCGCAGCACCTGTGGCGTAGAAACTAGGCCCTTTGTGTAAAGAAATCGCGCAAAATGCGCACTGCTATTCACCCGAAAAAGCGTATGATCGAGGTCAAATAGATAAAGAGCCGGCTTTTGCCCCACTCCTTATCCCTTCAACTTCTCGAGACGCTCTTCAATCTCACGAACACCCGCTTCAGCCTCGTCCAGAACTGCACGCTGCTCGCTCTCCAGCTCGTTAAGCTCCATTGCTCGCTCGAAATCGAGGCCTGAACCACCCTTTTCTTTGCGAATCTCCTGAAGCTTTGCTCGGATCTCACTGCGGCGTTCCTTACGCTGCCTTAGGACTTCCTGAAGGTTTACGAGAGCCTGCTTGTCATCGTCAGACAGATCGAGAAGAGCTTCCTCTTTCTTGCGACGAATCACCTCACGCAGAGCGCGAAGGCGCTTCTCGAGCGTTGCCTTCTCAAACTTAGGGACCGAAGCCTCCTTAATCGCAACTAGGGCCTCGTCGCGCGCAGTGATAATCTCCTCAGCGGTAAGATCATCTGTCTTCGTTAGCAGATCTTCTACACTTGCTCTCAGCTCCTGAATCGCAGCTTCTCGCTCTTGGCGAATCGCCTCTTCCTCAGCCTTTCGCAAGGCCTCAGCTTCGTCGAGCTTCGCCTGCATAGGCGCTTGAGCCACAACCAACTCATCCTTGAGCTCCTGAATCTCGTCTCTGCCCAAATCGACTTCCCGCATGAACGTCGTAATCTCTGCCACCTGAGCCTTCGCTTCTTCAACAGAAGGCTCGGTTTCAGCATAATTTTTGGCAAACTCTTCAATCTTGGCAGTGACCAGCAGCTTGTTCTCTTTGAACACCTCACGCTTTTGTGCCCACTCCTTGCGACGCTCATCGCTCTGCTCACGTACCGCATCCCAACATTGGCTCAGTACTTGTCTAGACTTATGAAACCCCTTTGGAGTCAGGTGTAGACATTTTGCCAAGCTCTGAAAGGATTTAATTTCATCACGCAATACATGAAGAGGTCCACGCGGAGAGTTATCAGGGAATTTCACCTTAGAAAACGTCTCTACGTCCTGTAAGAAAACATCGGTAACTTCTTTGAGTAGTGCCTTGCGCGGAGGAAATACCTCATCACCAGCAGCAGACAGCCTTTGAAAGAGCGCGTTTTTTTGACGCATCCGAAGCTGAGTGTCGATAAGTTCCTGTCTAAGCGAAGTGATGCGCGTTGACAAGGCTTCCAAAACGACCAAATCTGCAAAGCGAGCTTGATACTCTTCTTTGCTGTTCCTAAGAAAGCCCGGCAGTTCAATTGCGTGCACCTGCACCGTCGCTTTTTTGCGACTTGCCACGTCGTGCTCGATTGCCTCCAAGGCAAGTTCAATCTGCTCCAGGGCAAACTGTCCTTCCTGGTCGACCGCATCGCGTCGCGACTTCGCTTCTAAGGTAAGGTACGTGTACGACGTCCATAGGTCCGCACGCTCCTCTCCTTCCACGCCTTTGCGGAAGAGCGGCAGGCAAAGCTTTCGCGCCTCCCAAAAGTCGCCAAAGCGAGGCCCCTCTTTCCTAGCGAGAGACTCCTCCATAAAAGATAGAATCAACCGAAGCTTCTCTACCGGACTGCCCGCCTCCCGACATGCAGTGGTAAAGGCCTCGAAGTAGGGGGAGGCAGTTCCCTTCTTCTCGCTGACCTCTTTTCGTTCTTTTTGATTCGTCTCTTTGACACTCATGTTGGCCCGTCAAATGTATTAATTAATGATTGTTGAATGAGAGCAAGGATACGCTTTTTTAACCATTGGCCACAAGGGTAAAGAATTGTCTTGTTATTATTTCCCTGTTTTCAGCGAAAATTTGGAGCTAAAAGTCAGAAGGAATTGTAGTCTTGTGCAATGATATCCACGGCGATTTCGAGATCGTGCAGCTCGATGTCAAGCCAGCGAAATGCGGGCTCCGATCTAAACCAGGTGAATTGCCGTTTGGCGTAGCGGCGCGATGCCTTTTTAAAAGAGGCGAGATATTCTTGTAAATCAGCTTCATTGCGGTCGCTCCGCAAAAAACTAAGGGTCTGTCGATAGCCGATGGCTTGCGAGGCGGAGATATTATCTTCCAACCCTTGCAATTCCTCCACTTCTTCAATCAGACCGCTTTCCACCATCTGCTCGCAGCGGCGTTCAATGCGCTCATATAGCACGTCACGGGGACGATGCAGAAACCAACAACGAAAGTCGTAGCGAGGGGCAGTTTTGGTCCGTCCCCACGGATGATCGCTCACCCGCTTACCAGTTAACGAAATAATCTCGAGCGCTCGAAGAATTTTTTGCTTGTCATATGGGGTAATTCTGGACGCGTACTGCGGATCGATTCCCCGCAAACGGTGGTAAGCTGCCTCCACCCCGTGGATCTCCATTTCCTCTTCAATTTCGTCACGCAACTCGGGAACAGAAGAGGGTCCCATTGGCGGTCCGTATAAAAGAGATCGGATATAGAAGCCGGACCCGCCGACCACGATGGGAATTCGATTTCGAGCGAGTATGTTATCGCACGCCTTACATGCCTCGTAAAAAAAATCGACTACATTAAAGGGCTCACCGAGATCGCGAATATCAATAAGATGATGAGGGAGCATATGCTGGTCTTCTTCCGGGGGCTTTGCCGTTCCGATATCCATCCCGCGATAGACCTGCATGGAGTCGGCTGAAACGATCTCACCACCAAGAACCTTCCCAAGCTCCATGGCAAGTTCCGATTTCCCCACAGCAGTAGGGCCCGCAAGCACCACCACCCTCGGCTTTTGGCGCCCTTCGTTCACTCGAGAGCGTTCGGGCTCCACTTCCATTATGGAACCCGCGCTCTCTTCCCCAAATATAGACGGATTAAACCCTTGCATGCGCTCTATGGTGAATCAAATCTGACTTTGGAGCAAGCGATTACGTAGCAAATCGAGCACAACATCTTTTGCCTCATCTACACTACCATCCCAAGTTGCCCCAGCAGCCTTACTATGTCCCCCACCCCCGATTTTACTCATAATATGACCCATATCAAGTTCATTTTTTGATCGACATGATACGCGGACCTGTTTGCTAGGTAGTTCGCGCAAAAGAACCACACACTCCACCTCGTGAATCATCTTGGTGAACTCATGGATGTACTCCAGATCGAGATCTAGCAGTTCATCTGACTCCCCACCCAAGTCCCCTTTACGCACGACCTGCACAGCTACCTTGTTGTCCAAGTGCGTCTCAAGTCGATTAAGCACCTTCGAAAACATACGAATCTCTCGAAGGGGCACTTGCTGAAAGAGCTTGCCGTAGATGTCGCTAGGATCGACTCCAACAGAGAGGCATTCATCTGCGACTGCGTGCGCCTCCCTTGTGGTTGAGGAATAAGAGAAGCGCCCCGTATCGCATAGTAGCGACGCATAAATACCGTCGGCGGCCTCTCGCGTTAAAGGGAGTCCCAGCTCTTCCATCAGACCGCGCACCATCATTCCAACGGAACAGGCTCGCGGGTCAATCGCAGCGTAATGAGTGAATGTTTCCGTGACCGCATGGTGATCGATACAAATTGAAGTCAAATTGGGAATATTAAGCAGTGCTGCGACCCGACCAATTCGCTCCTTTCGGTGCGTATCCAGGACAACGAGCACTTCCGTCTGCTGATAATTAATTGACGAATTGTAGCGTTCAAATACACGACGGCTGTCAAGGAATCGAAACTTTTCTGGCAGGCTGCTATCGCAAACAAAACGAACCGACTTCCCCATCGTGGTCAGCATTTCAGTAAGTGCCGCTGCGGCCCCAATTCCGTCACCATCAGGATTTACATGGGTCGTAAGAACAAAATGAGTATGGGATTTTAGGATTGCCGGGATTTCTGACCACATCACGGAATGAGTACTCTTCACGCCTCAACTCCAGCGAGCGTTTCTTCTTTGGGCGAAGCGACTTTTTTATCGATGAACTGAACTCTCTCAGCCGCGACTCTAAGCTTGCACCGTTTTTCCCCTGTTTTGCCGTACCACGTATCGAGCTGCAGGCGCCCTTCCACTAAAACAGGTGAGGAGGTGTCAAGTGCACCGACGCATGACTCAGCGAGTTTGCCCCAGACGACTATGTCTACGAAGCAAGTTTCGTGTTGCTTTTCACCATTGAGCGTCGTGAACTCTCGATTCAATGCGACCAGAAGATCCGTCACGGACGCACCATTTGGCGTTCTGCGAAGCTCAGGCTTCTTCGTTAGTCGCCCCGCGATAAGTACTCTGTTGAGAGAGACCATGGATCCTCCGTTCAGGTTCAATTCACCCCGAAATCCCAACATAGCAAATATTTTTTTTTATATACCAATAAAGAAAACACGAAGCTTAAAATAATTTATTTCTGCGACTATTTGAGCGTGCTGCTTTTTAGTCTTCCAGGAGTTGAATGCGCACTTTCCGTTCCATGCGCGTAGCGATTACCGAACAAATGGTTCGTAGAGCTTTTATGGTTTGCCCACCGCGCCCGATTACCTTGCCCACGTCATCCTTCCCTACCCGCATTTCCAACAGCCAGCTATGGTCATCTTGCGGAAGGCAGTCAACCTTTACCTGAGTTGGATCTTCAACCACATTTTTCACGATATATTCGACAAAGGACTTCATAAAGCTCTCTAAACCTGCTTTGGAAAGCAAAATGATACCCTAGCAGGGCTTTAAAGAGCTATTCTTTTTCGAGCAATGCGTTGCAGATCACGCTGTCGCTTAGCTGCCGCAACGAAGATAAGAAATCCCCCCAACATCAGGTAGATTTTAGGCTCCGGAATGGCTACGGCAGAAAATTTCAACTCCGGCTCGGTGGCGGTCGAGCTTAACGGATGATGCAACCATCCCCAACCTGAAAGCCCTTCTACTCCTTCAAATCCGAGATCGTCATCATCATCACCAAGACGCAACACGTACTCCACACCACCCTCGTAATCAGATAGTGTAACTTCCAAGCTGTCGCTCATCCGCGTCACCGTTGCGGTGTGCCCCGCCCCTGCTTGCACAATGAGATCGTCATCGCCAGCCGCCGCCGCAATTTGATTGTTGTAGTAGAGGTCCATTTCCCAAAACTTGGGAGCGTTGTAGCTACCGCCTACTTCTACTCCGCCCCAAACCTTGCCGTGGATACGAATATCTACGCCGTCGTAGTCGAGAAAAACATCCGCGCCCGGCTCGTCGAAACTAAAATTATAGACGTCCATCATTTCGGTGAATCGCAGACCGTAGGGAAGCGGCTCTGCTTCCGTGCTGCTGTGATTACTCAGCCGATAAATACCTGGGTCAATAAAGACTGGATACACCACGTGAGGCAAAAGAAGACATACGGCAAGAGTCAAAAGCTTGATCACTTGGGTCCCTCCATTGTAGCCAGCGGCATTTGTATCAGTTACTTGTAGCAAAGTCGGGCGTACTTTCGCTGACCCACTTGAGATACTCCTCATTGCCTCCATCAATCACCACATAGGTGATTTCAGGCACTTCGTACTTGCAGTTCTCAGTGATTATATCTCGTACGGCCTCGTAGCGATCAGCTGTGGTCTTCAGATATACCTTGCTTTCCTGCTCGGTCTCCAACTGGTTATCCCACATGTAAATGGACTCAATCCATGGAACAATCTGCGCACATGCGACCAAGCGCTCCTGCACGAGATAGCGAGCCACCTTGCGTGCTTCCTCCAAACTTCCCGAGGTCCAAGTGATTTGAATGAAGTCCGACATGAGTACTCTCCCAGTATATCCTCCCTCTTTCCTACCAAATTTTAGCTTTTCGTGGAAGACAAACCAGATCGCTAGCTAAGCAACGCGATGCCACGCACTCTGAGGT
>JBFIDQ010000153.1:0-7441 GCA_041603795.1 Chlamydiales bacterium | reverse complement strand
TTCTCCATGAGGTCACGTCGACCCCCAAAAGCTGCCACTGGGAACCCACCACCGATTACTTTTCCGAGAGTCGTAAGGTCTGGCGTGATGCCGTAAAGTGACTGCGCCCCGCCGAGTGCTACGCGGAAGCCGCTGATTACCTCATCGAATATGAGCAACGCGCCATGTTCTTTGGTTACTCGCCGTAGGGTCGCCAGGAAGTCGCGACTCCCTGGAACTACCCCCATGTTACCAGCGATCGGCTCCACGATGATCGCTGCGACTTCATTGCCGCGCTCACGAAAGAGGTGCTCTACTGCGCCTACGTCGTTATAGGGAAGAGAAATGGTGTGCTTTACCGCGTCTTTGGGGACACCTGAAGATGACGACTCGGGAAGGTCCGCAACGCCTGACCCGGCAGCGACAAGAAACGGATCCGCGTGCCCATGGTAGTTCCCATTGAACTTTACGAAGAGATCGCGTCCCGTACAACCACGAGCTAACCGTAGTGCGCTCATCGTCGCCTCCGTACCTGACGAAACAAAACGCAGTAGCTCCATAGATGGAACGTGTTCACTAATTTTTTCAGCCAAGCGCCCCTCAATTTCGGTCGTGATGCCGAAAGAGGTTCCCCTTCGCATCCGCTGTCCCACCACATCGAGCACGGCTTCATCCGCGTGGCCGAGTGGTAGCGCTCCCCATGAGCAGCAGTAGTCGATGTAGCTGTTGCCATCAGGATCGACCACCTCAGCGCCTTTTGCTGATTCTGCTACCAGAGGTGTGCATTGGAGACCAGGGAAGCAACGTACCGGGGAGTTGACTCCTCCAGGCAGGTGCTTTGTCAGTTGATCAAAAATAGCTTCGCTTTTGGGCCGTGTTGCTAGGGTGGTCATGGACATCTCCGAGGTAGGTAGTAGGAGTGTAACTGGCCGTGTTTTTTGGGTAAATTTGTAAATAAATCCTTTCCAAAAACGTTAAAATAGAGTATGCTGCACCCTCAGTGCCTGAGGGTGATCGACGTGTACCGGTGGAAGATTTGGATCCTTTGTAGCTTTTGCTATCTGCTAGCAGTTCCGCTAGTGGGGGAAGTCCCCTATACGGTCACTTTTGAAGGAATTTCCTCAGGAAAAACGCTTAAGGACCTGCAGGAAATCTCAGAAGTTGTCACTTTGCGCTCCCGTCCCCCCACCAGTCTGACCGCCTTGCGGCGGCGCGCTGAACGTGACGTTGCCCCCCTGACGGAGATGCTCCGCGGTCTAGGTTATTACGACGCCACCGTAGCCGTAGATGTGGAACAGCGCTCAACGGTCCATTTGGTTCGCGTCATCATCGGACTCGGTACTCGCTACCACCTTTCAGCGTACAATCTCCTTTCCATTGCCAGTCACCCCGACGCCGAAGTCCTCATGAAGGGGGCATTGGTGATGCCCGACTCCCAGTTGAAGCTCGATGAAATTCCTCTGAGCGAACTCAACGTAAAACTCAACAAGCCCGCTTTGGCAAAGCCTCTCATCAAGAGTAGAGAGCTTCTACTGGAGGCGCTCGCCACTCGCGGCTATCCTCTCGCCCAGGTTGTTACGGACAACGTCATTGCTGACCGCAGCGCCAAAACGTTGTCGGTCACGCTCTACCTCAATAGCGGTCCAAGGGTTACCTTTGGCACGACCACGATTGAGGGACTACAAACCGTCGATGAGGAATTTGTTCGAGCTAAAATAGCTTGGCACGAGGATGAGCCTTTTCATCCCGAAAAGGTCGAGGCAACGCGAGAGAATCTGGAGAGGAGTCAGCTCTTTGCCAGCGCCCTTATCGCGCCTGCCGGAGGAGCCGAGGCGGGCAATCGACTCCCTATGCTTTTGGAACTCAAAGAAAGCAAGCATCGCAGCATTGCCTTTGGCGTAAGTTTCACCTCTGATTTGGGTCCGGGGCTGTCAACGGAATGGGAACATCGCAACATGCGCGGCTTGGGGGAGAAGTTGAACATTCTAGCGGAACTTGAGAGCAAGCGTCAGCGCTCGAGAGCGCTGTATCGCAAGCCCGACTTCCGTCGCGTCAACCGCGACCTCGTCTTCTCCACGGAACTTTTGCAGCAGCACACGGACAGCTTCAACGAGCTGACTGCTGAAGGGTTAATACTTATCGAACGGAAAGTCGACAAGCATCTCCGCTATAGCTACGGGGGCGGTCTCAAATACATCGCAACGGACAACTCCGATAACAACAGAAACAGAGCACTCATTTCCACTCCACTAAAGGTGCGTTGGAGCAATGCGAATGATCCACTCGACCCCACTTCAGGTCAAATCTACCTCCTTCAGGCGACCCCACAGGCGGCCATTCCTTCGGTGGACCTCACCTACCTCAAGACGAAAGCGACACTTTCCGCTTACAAGGCATTGACCCAAGACGAGCACATCGTACTCGCTGGAAAGCTCACCCTCGGCTCCATCTTCGGAGCCGCCCGGGCAGAGATTCCGCCACCCGACCGTTTTTATGCCGGAACGGAGAGCCTGCTTCGCGGGTACGAGAGGCTTACTGTGAGTCCGTTAAATGCCAAAGGCAAGCCAAAGGGAGGTCGCTCCCTCGCCGTCGCCAATGTCGAAATTCGCGTGCGAGCCACCGAAAAACTCGGCTGGGTCGGTTTTTTTGAGATCGGTAATGTTTGGTCCGACCTCTGGCCGCAACTCAATCGCACCCTTCTTAAGTCAGTGGGCACAGGACTCCGCTACCACACGCCTATTGGCCCTGTTCGTTTGGATATTGGGGTTCCGTTGAATCGCCGTAGTGGAATCGATGAGGCGTGGGAGTTCTATCTCAATATTGGGCAGGCCTTCTGATGAAAAATCTCTGCCGCGCTCTATTTATCTTTGCTCTTCTCCTCAGCGGATTCAACCTATGGGTCACCACCTATGGACAGAAGATCCTCTGCGAATATTTTAGTGATGGGGAGGTGCGTATTGGACGTGTTTCTGGTCTATTGCCCTTTTTCGTGATTGCGGAAGAAGTGGCAGTAGGTGACCAAGTTACCATCGATCACATCACGGCCTGGTGGCTTCCTACGCAGCTCTTTTGGAACGACGTCAGAATCACGCATATCCACGCGGGCACGGTCACCGTTGATCTCGACGAGAAAATTCAGAAGCAGGCAGCTCTCAATACGAGTCGACTCTCCCTCTCCCTGCGGCACCTCAATATCGACAGACTTATTGTCACTCGACAGGGGCGTACCCTTGACTGTGGTGTGGCGGGAAAAATCACTTACTCTACCGGAACGGGGAGCCTTTCCGGCAAGCTCCGCTTGCTTGGCGAGAAAGAAGAGGCCGTAACGCAGCTCTCCTTCTTTTACGACGCTGCCAGAAAGAATCCACAGACCCATTTCATCCTTAATGAAGGCGCCGAAGGGCCCCTTTCTGCACTCCTGAACCTACCCTCTCATCCCTCTCTCGCGCTTAGTGGCGACCTCATCTATGATCCACTTACCGAGCAAACGCGCGCTGACGTCAAGTTAGCTACGCTTCCTGGCGAGGCGTTTGAGCAGTCAGAGGCAACCCCCTTCTCCTTAGGGAGCACCCTCGAAGCGAAAGCGACCATAGTCTTCGAGCCGTACGGCGCTCTGCATGTCCATACAGCGACGGTGCAAACGGAAAATCTCGATCTCGAATGTGAAGTGATTTTGGGCGACAACTGGACCGTAGAATCGAGTCGCGTTACGGCCACGCTACACACCCCAACGGGCTCGCTGCATGCAAATGGCAAGCTTGCTGGAAGCCTGCTTGAGCCGGAATGGGATCTGGAGGTCACGAGCAAAGCGATCACGCTATTTGAAAGACCCTTTCAGGAACTGAAAGGGCGCCTCCGCACGGTAGGCGATTTCACCGAAGGCGAGCTTGATATGAGCGCCCTGCTATACGGCACTCAGGTCGACATACAGAGTGGGTACATCCTAGAAAAGCATGAAAGCCTCCACCTCACCAAGATACGCGCTCTTACACCGGGTGGACGCGTTGACGGTCAGTTGCGCCTCTTTCTTTCGAACCGACTTGCAATTGGTGATCTTAAGGGTTCGTTTGAGGACCTTTCTGTCCTCGCCGGCATTGCCCATCGCCAAATGCATGGGAAGGGTGACATCACCCTTGCGTTGTCAGCCAAACCGGTAGATGGACAAGCGATCCCTGGACAAAGCCTTAAGTTGGAAGCACGGGGGAAGAACCTGCGTATTGGTCCACTTCGCACAGCCAAGGGTGCGCTGACGGCTACGCTTGACGACCTCTACGGGGTTCCTACGGGACCAATAACGCTCTCATTAATCGACGCCGACTTCTCCACTTGGGAGGCTAGCGAATTCACCGGTGAAATGACGCTTGGACGCGAATGGAGTCCATTTGCCCTAGCGGCGAAAGGCACGACAAAAAGTGATTCTACCTTGAATATCGAAGGGAGCTATCAGTCAGATCAGCTACGCCTCTCAACCCTTCACGGGAAGCTTCTCGGACACACCCTCAATCTCAGCGAGCCGATAACAGCGACGCGGCAGGAAGACACCCTCTCGCTCTCCCCCTTCGAAATAACCATCGGTCAGGGCGGAGTAGCTGGGTCCTTGGATATCACGAAGGAGAGCAGTGAAATCGATTTGGACATGAGTGAGCTCCCCCTCGCTCTCGTCGAGTTTCTCATTCCAGACCTCCCCATGCGCGGCGACGCCACAGGCTCCATCCACCTGGGGGGAGATCCCCACGCTCCGGTGGGAACGATAGCGTTGGACCTTCATGAAGCTCACTTACCCGATACCAAGCCGTACACAGGAAAAATCCAACTTACACTAACAGAAGGCCGTGCTGCTTTTGAGGCGAAGAGCCCAGAGGTAGAAATCGAATTCGACCTCCCAGCCGAACTATCGCTAGTGGATCGTTCTGTCAACTTCGACACCGAAGCACCATTTGACGGCTCTATCAATGGACAGGGCAATGCGACCTCATACTTACGCTTCTTTGTCGACGACATTAGCCGACTCGATGGCACCCTTGATCTTGACCTCGACTTTTCCGGCACGCTGTCACAGCCCCTTCTTGAGGGACATATTGCCCTACGTGACGGCCTTTACGAGAGTCTATTTACGGGGTCTGTGTTTCATAAGATGAGCGGCATGATCGTAGCTGACGGCAACCGCCTTACCCTCACCCACCTTTCGGCACGTGACAGCAATAAGGGCACAATTACGGCAAACGGAGAACTCCTTCTCAACCTCGCAGACGGCCTACCATTTGTCCTCGACATCAATATGAAGGAAGCAAACCTACTTCACCTTGATCACGCGAAGGCTCGCGCGAGCGGAAATCTCACCATTGCAGGCGACTTTAGCGGAGCTGTCCTAGCGGGAAAGATGACCGTCGATCATGCAGATATTGAAATTCCGGAAAACATCCCCTCAGCGACCTACGCTCTTGACGTCACCTACATCAATAGTCCCCCGTTCCAACCGCAGCAGACGCTGACCGCCGGAGCGATGGAAGAGGCGCCTTATCCGGTCACTTTGGATGTCGAATTTGAAATCCCAAAAACGGCCTATTTGAAGGGCCGCGGACTCAATACCGAGTGGAAAGGAAAAGTAGATGTGCGTGGAACTACGGCAGAACCGACACTGCATGGGCGCTTGGAAGTCTCACAGGGTGATTTCATCTTTGCTGGACGTCAACTTCCGATCACTTCCGGAACAGCTACTGTTAATGGTCCACCCGGAGAAACCACACTCCTCGATGTGCAGAGTCAGACGACCCTCGGAGATACCCTCGTAACCGTCGCTCTAAAGGGCCCCAGCAAGGATCTTGACCTAGAAGTACGCTCAGAGCCGAATCTACCTCTGAAAGAGGTGCTCTCACGACTCCTCTTCGACAAAGAATTTGATGAGATCAACAAGTGGCAAGGGCTGCAGCTCGCACAGGCCGTGGTACACGTTACTGGCGGCGGACTCGCCCCCGATATCATTGGAAGGCTACAACGCGGGTTCGGATTAGATCGACTCGAGATCACAGGTGTTGATGGAGAAGTGAATGATGACGACCTCGAAGAAGGACGTACTGAGGGGCAGCTCGCGTTTCAAGTCGGCAAGTACCTCACTCGCGGCTTCTTCGTAGGCATCAGCAAAAACATCGAGACGGAAGTCAATACGTTTGCCGTCGAAGCCGACATCACAAAGTCACTCAAGCTTAAAGGGGAATGGGCCGACGATTCAGCTGGCAAAGTGACCTTAAAGTGGCGCAGAGATTATTAGGCGGCAGCTGCCTGCCCTGTGTAGATTTGAGTGAAGTCATTGCAAAGAAGAGGCCAAGGGAGGGAGCTTTTGAAAGCTAACTCTATCTTCCCGCCCTCTGATACTTTGAAATTTTGGTTGGCCAGACATTGAACATTTCTTGCGCCATAAACCCGGCAGGTTTTTGGCACCCACTGAAGCGCGATCGCCTTAGCAATACAGGAGCCGCTAGAGTCCTCTTTCCCGCCCGAGCAAGTGTTTAGAAAAAAGCCTTCACAGTTTGATAAAACAGGCTTCATTGATGCCGCATACTGATTGACCGACATCTTGCTAAATACTGTTTCGCCAAGGCAAACCTGCATTGCGTTACCGTGGGATTGAATCTCAACATACTTAATGGCCTTCCTGCCACCCATAAGATTTAAATCTCTGGTCAATTGACCACAATCCTGCGGCCTGACAATTACGATCTCATACAGTTTTGCGATTTTTTTCATCCGCACATAGGTCTCGAGTGGTAGAAAATTATCAACACCGCCCTCCTCAAAACCATTCACCAGTACATAGATTCCGGGGTGGCCCTGCGCAGCGCTATTCTCTTGAACCTGCTGCACTAAGTGGCTCATGGTAAGAGTGTACAATTGAAAAACCAAGGCACTGCTCATAAATACTAAACTTAGGCCAATCATCGTTCCCTCTATAATTACGACTGAAGACCCAACGAAAGTCGCGGCAATAATTGGGAAAGTAGCGATTGCGAGCACACCAACTGCCACAGCGGTGATAGCCAGCTTTTTTGAGAGCCCGTTATTCGCCCAATTTTCCCTAGCAGAGATTATGCTCGATGCGGGCAGGTTGCTGTGATTTAGTATAGCAGGCATAATAACCTTAGTTAAATTTTACCATTTCCACGATTTTACACCACACATATTAAGATATGATAAATAATTTATTAACAGCTGAAAAAGAAGTGCAATTCTCAATAAAGCTTCAGCTGGAATTCAGCTTCGTAACTTCTCAAAAAGTCATGGCAAAACTAACAATCAGAGGGTTACGACCAATTAAACGCAGGGGCGCAGCGGCGCAGGGATGATTTAGGTAAAATTCTGGATCTTAGAAACTTACCTCAATTCCAGATGCGTCTCTGCGCCGCTGCGTCCATACTTTTACCCACAAGTTTTTGTGACGGAAATATGCGGTTTGTGCAGTGCGGAT
>JBFIDQ010000152.1:0-7454 GCA_041603795.1 Chlamydiales bacterium | reverse complement strand
ATGCGGAACCTGGGGTACAGGGGATGTAAAATCTGCGCTGCGGGAGCAGCGCCGGAAGGTCCCTGGCTGGGTGGTTCTAGTTTCCCATAGAGAGGCTGTCTGACCTGTGCTCGATCGATCGACGCATAGCGATTCGCCAGCGCTGCTCCCGCAGCGCGGATTCTTTAACTACCGTACCCCAGGTTCCGCATGCGCTCCACCTGGGGCTAGGTGCCACTGCTGCTGCCGCAGCAAAGAAGCGCCTTCTATTTAGCGACAATTATGATTTCCGGCTCGATTCTAGAAGCGATTTTTAAAAAATATTCTCACCTCCAGATTGCGTTACACCCCGTGGCTATGTAGGTGTTGAGAGAAAGCTCGTCTCCGGGTACCCTGTAGTGCTACTACGAGGTGCTGTATGAAACTCAAGAACTTATTCCGCCGTCGCCCTAGGCGAGAAATCGATACGCTCTACCAATTGCTTTATCACGTGGTGCATGATCCTGAAAGGAGTCCGGATCTAACCTCGTGGCAGACCAAAAACGCCTTTTCTTTTCAGTGGGAACGGCTGAAGGAGGGCGGTGCGCTGCTTTCTGATCCGTGGTTTAAGGAAAACGTCACTCGCATTCTATCGGAGGAGGAGCTGCAGCTCTCTCCTGAATGGTTTAAAGGTAAGAAAGTATTGGATGGTGGCTGTGGAAATGGTCGTTGGTCCTATGCGCTGACGCGCCTCGGTGCTGAAGTGACCTCTGTCGATGTAAGTGAGGTCGCGTTAGAGGAGACGGGAAAGGCTGTTGCTGAGCTGGGGGTGACGCCACGGCTTGTGCAAACATCACTAGAATCGTTATCAGACGCACTAGACGGCGAGAAGTTCGATCTGGTGTTTAGCTGGGGAGTGGCGCACCATTGCCAAAGCTACACAAAAGTGATGGAGCAGCTGTCTAGGTGCGTGAAACCCGATGGCCTTCTCTACCTATATCTCTATGGCCGGGAGAGCATGGATATGGAGGACGATCTTCGTCTTTTTAAGGAGCGGATTCGCTTCAATGCTCTCTCCACTCCTGAGGAGAAGCTCAAATTCCTTAGAAAGAAGGCGAAAGGGGACGAGAGTCGCGTTCACATTATGCACGATATCTATGCACCTCTCATAAATCGCCGTCTTGAGTATAGTGATGTAAAAACGTTTCTTACGCAGGAAGGGTTTAGCGATATCGAACGTACCCTTGATCACACGGAACTTTTCATCCGTGCCTTTCGTGGGAAAAAGGGGGGCTACCAACAGTGGATCCTCCCTAAGAAAAAGGCGCCGTTCTGGTTTGAACGTTACAACTAGGAGTTCGAGGTGAGACTAGTTCTATCTTTTCTTTTGATGCCAATGCTTCTTAGTTCGGTGCAGCTGCAGTACACGCCTGATGTGACGGTGATGCAGAGGCATACTGCGATCGTGACGATGGAGCAGCAGTTGCCCCATGAGATGGAAAAGACGCGCATGGAGCAGGTAGTGGACTTGGAACTTCGGGTCATCTCTAATGGTTCTCTTGAGCCTGTTGAGCGTCCGCCACTCCACTTGCAGATGGTCATCAAACGCCTTCAAATCAATTTGACAAATGGAACGCGCACTCAGCATTTCGATACGGCAGGTGAGCTGCAGATCCGCGATCCACTGATCGCTCGCCTTCATCGCTTAGTGGGACGTCCTCTCCAAATCAAACTGGATGAACATTGGCAGCTGGGTGAGGAGTCAGAGGAACTTACCAAATACCTTAAGGAAATTCCCTCTCTCAATAGTTACCTCACACCTGGATTCTTCAATCAGTTGTTGAAGCCCCTCGTTGCTCTGGCCGGAGAAAATTTGGAACCGGGAGGTTCTTGGAGCCGCTCAATGGAGGTTGGACGCCAGCCTGGAATTAAGCTACCGCTTGGTTACAGGGTAAAGTCGGCTAACCTCCGAGAGGTACAAGCGGACCTAGGAGCTCGACACGAGAATAAGAAGGTTGCCATGGGCGAGGGGATGGCGGAGCTTACGGGGGTAGTCAAAGGGGAGATTACGTGGACGCGCCGCCACGCCCTGGAAGCGCAGATGGAGCGCCACGAGTTCTACGACGGCACGATCACGACGAATCGTGATGAGCGCCCGGTAAAGATGACCATCACGCATCAAATTCAATCGCATCGTAAGTCGTAAGGAGAAAACGATGAAGTTTCTAGTCCTTTCCTTGGTACTCGTAGCTAGCGCCCTCAACGGAATCGTTTCCACGGAAGCGGATCGTACGGGAGTAGCTCTAACGATCTACAACCAGAACCTTGCATTGGTGACGGAAACACGTGAGCTGGCTGTCGATAAAGGGATTGGACCCCTGCGCTTCCAGGATATGACTGATCAGATTCAGGCGGAAACGGCGATGATTCGCTCGCTGAATTATCCCGAAGGATTCCGAGTCCTGGAGCAGTCTATCGACAACAACGTGATTAGCGAGCGCGCCCTTCTACAGCGCTATGTGGGTCGAGAAATTACGCTAGTTGATTGGAATGATTATCACGATCGAAAGATCAAAACGAAAGCGAAGCTCCTTGGACTCGATTCGAGCGGGGGAGGCATTTATGAGATCAATGGGGAGGTATTTCTTGGCCACCCCGGAACCAAAGTTCTGCCTGATCTTCCAAAGGATATGCTCCTAGAACCGAACCTCGAGTGGATGGTGCATTGTCCGCAAGCGAAGGAACATGATGTGGAGGTCTCGTACCTCACCGGTGGTTTCAACTGGACAGCGGACTACTTATTAGTCTTAAACGATGAGGAGAGTGCCACCCTTTCGGGTTGGGCCACAGTGCAAAATGGGACGAATACTCTCTTTCGGAGTGCCGACCTAACGCTCATTGCAGGCACTCCCCATCGCGTGACGCAGGCGCGCCATGCTCCAGTTTATCACGCGAAGTCACTAGCGTTAGCCGACAGCGCAGAGGGACTTTCTCAGGAGTCCATGTTTGTCTACCACGCCTATCATCTCGATCGAAAGACGAACCTATCGCCGCGTTCTAGCAAGCAACTGGCACTATTTCCTGCGCTATCCGTAAGAACGAGCCGAGAGTATCGTGTGCAAGGGGGACAGCCCTATCTGACGGGCAGAGCGCCTGGCGATGCCACCCCTCTTCCGGTGACCCTCCATCTTATTCTGGAGAATAATGAGGCTAATAATATGGGTCGACCGCTCCCACAGGGTGTGGTCCGTCTCTATCAAGGTGATAGTCGCAACAAGCTCCAATTTTTGGGAGAAGATCGGATCAACCATATGGCGGAAGGCGAAATCGTAAAGCTACAAGCAGGAAATGCCTTCGATCTTGTGGCGGAACGCCGTCAGCTCGAGTACAAGCGGCTCACTTCGAAGATGCATGAGTCAAAGTGGGAGGTGACCCTCCGCAATCATCGCGATCATCCGGTTACAATTGCTCTATTCGAGCGCATCTATGGGAACTGGTCCATTTCGCAATCGACTCACCCCTATGAGCAAGTCGATGCCAATACGATCCGCTTTAACATAGAGGTCTCTCCAGGGGGGGCTCAGCAGTTGCATTATCAGGTGAAGGTAGGGTTATAGGTCATTGCCCAAAATTTGCAGCGGCCGAATTCCACGTGGCGGTAGCCACGACAGAGGCAAGCCCCGTGCAACGAGCGTTAGCGAGGCAGCTCGGGGTTTATCAAAACGGCATTATGCGCCCCGGTAGGGGGGCACATCTACAACACTGGGCCCCTGTGCTCGCTCTTATCGAAGTCATCGCTCTCAGATTGCTGCCGGGATGATTGGTAGCGCCCACATTCCGCATGTCGCCAGCTAAATAATTCCTTTTTCTCTTGATCCAACAGGAGCGGAATATAGGATCTTTTACTTATATCCATGATTTGGACTAGATTGAGTAGGGTGTTGTTGGTTTAATGAATGACAAGCGCCTTTTTTACTTGGGCCGTGTTAGTCAGAAAACTTATGATTAGAGGGGATTGGTTGGTGCATATTTTTGGGTATAAGAAATTGCTCCCGTACTGTTTTTCTTGTGGCGTTTTCTTTGCTAGCCAGCTAAATGCTGGGGCAGGAGAAGAAGAGGGGCATCTAAAGATGGATATTGATGTAAAATCAGTCTTGTTAATTGGAGCCACTGGCGGTCGAGGTCAGCTCTACATGGGTTGTATGGATGCAAGAGATGACATGCAAGTCACTGGGATCGTTAAAGGGAGAAGAGAGCCTGATCTGTCAGGACTAGTGCATGATCGCCCTGTAGTCTATAGTTCTCTCGAAGATGCCCTAAGTGGAAACAGCTATTCACTTGCCGTTGTGTCAGTTCCTCACTCCGAACACGATGCGATCACGCGAGCTCTCATCGATGCGGAGATCTCCCTTATCATAAAAGAGAAACCTCTAGCCTGGAGAGCTTCTGACGCGCTAGCTTATCGTGAGCTTACCGATGGTCACGATATCACAATTATGACAACTACACAGCGAATGGTTATGCCTACCTTTCAAAGGGGTATAGAACTTTTACCTCGGGTGGGCACACCGTTGTCTTTTGAGTACAACTATCATTTTGCCTTGCCAGAGATGACATCCGGCTGGCGCGCAAACCAGGAGAAAGCTTTTGGGGGTGTGTTACTCGACATGGGTAGTCATGCCCTCAACTACCTAAATAGTCTGTTTGGACGAGCAACAGAGGTAGAAAGCGAATTTTCCTACCGCTACCCCGAAATGGCCGAGCAGAATTTGGAAGATCGCGCTATTGTTCGTATTTTCTACGGGGATATGCATGGAACCCTTTCTATTAATCGGCATGCTGAAATGAAAGAGGAAGAACTCCTAATTCATGGAACAGACGGGGCGCTTAAAATCAGCGGTAAGGAAACCGTTTTGTATGATCGTGACGGGCAAGTGGTCGAGCATATCACCGCAACACTCAGCAAGAAAGAGTTGATTCACAAGCTCTTTGATAGAGCTCAGGACCCGGGCCAAACTGCGGCTGATTGGAGAAAGGCGGAGTTTGAGAGAAATCTAGAGACAACCCAAACGATAGAAAGAATCTACCAAACTCATACTGTCGTTGAGTGGTAGGTCGAAATAGGAAGACGTACAATAGATGAACAAAAAAAATGCTTTTACCAGAGTGGCACTACTCTCGGTCTTATCCTTTCAATTGTTAACCCAAGCGCTGTTTGCAGAGACACCGGCCGGCGAAAGCAGGGACCCCATAGAGCTTATTGTAGGGGATGTTCACTCATTTCTCGATCACATTTTTACCTGTGTCAAGCAGTATGAGATTTCAGTTGATTCCTATGATCTCGACCATGTTGGCTATCGAACAGCCACAACAAGCGGCTATCTCAATAAAAAACAGGAGCTTTCCTTGCTTGGGACGCTTTTACATGAAGCTATTGTATGTGGACGAGCTTGCTCGGTATTTAAGCTGCATGATCCCATTCGATATGAGAATCGCGCCATCAGCATCGTCGAACTCACAGCTCCTAAAAAGGGGAAATATAAAGAACCAGGACTGGATCATGCCGAGTTTTTGGTGAGTGATCCCCTAGAAGTCTTCGCCGAGCAATACCCTGCAGTCGAATTTGATCTTTCGCGAATGGATAGTCCGGACAACCCTGATGTCACTCTTTCTATCAGGAATGGAACTAAAGTACGCTTTCATGCGGAAGCTCTAGACGACGTTGTTCTTCGACAAAAACAAGACCCTAGCAATCCCGCTCTCGTGGAAAAAGCGCAAATTTATCTTTCGTCTATTTTGCTTCAAGAACATACAACCTCTGCCAAAAGTCACCGGGTCGAGCTATCAGAGCCCTACTCTCCAGCCGGCTGGGAAACTGAATCTGGATTAGCTGTTGGTCTATCTGGACAAGTTAGAGTAGAGATTGCAGATGAACATTTTCTGCTATCGATGGGTGATACAATCGCGGTACCTGCCGGCGTAAGACGAACATTCACTCAAGAGGGCACGGCGGATTCAGAAATCCTTTACGTGTTTTTCAATTAGAGTGAACAAACCGGGCTTGATCGACAGGTATGGCCTTTTCTACAACGATTGGTTTTCGCGAAAGAGAAGCGCAATCTCATCAGGAAGGCTCAGTATATTTATCGATCTAAGCATTTCTAGGCAAAGAGCGTCATCATTGAATTCGTAATCAGAATTAAGGAATTGCCCCATGTAACGTTCTATTTGCTTATCCCTGATATTGCTTTCAGTTACTGGGATATTTTCGCCCTCTTTCAAGAATTCACTCTGCTCAGCAATACAGGCTTTTCTTGCCTCCTCTTTAGGCATCTTTTCATGCTCTGGCACGTTATCTTTTATCCAGTCATACAGGTCATTTCTCGAAAACTTTCTTTGTGTTTCTTTCGAGTTAATCTCATTCTTTATCATTTCTATGATGCGGCTAGAGTTATAATGCTTTTCAAATAACCCTTGTAGCTCTTTGACTAGCTGTTTTTTTTGAGTCGAATCAGGGGGGATGAGAAAAGCATCTTCGGCGTACACCTCTTTGTGTCCAGGAATCCCATATTGTTCGCCAATAAGCCATAATATTGCAGGTGGTGCATGAACATGTAGTCCGGTTTCTATATCTTTTTCTTTAATCCAATCCGCCGCGACATTCCCTAATACATCAGCCCTAAGGCCCGCTAACAAACCAAAAACCTTATCACTCACTGTCTCGAGCTTTTCAAGGTCCTTATCCTCCACTGGTTTTCTCTGGAGGTGCATTGCATAGTGTTGGTTAATTTGATCATTCCACTGCGTTGCACAGGCTCTTCCTGCTACAGCCAAGTCTCTAATTAAGGGTACAAAAATTTCCTGGTCTAGCTTCTGTTCATTGAATCCTCTAGGGCCTGGAGCTTCATTATTATACAGCTCACTTAAAATATTTCTCAGCTTGGTTTCCATATTCTGATAGAATTTGTTACATTCAGGCGTGCCATTAGGTGGTGTTCCAGTGTAGCCTTTTCTATTTTTTATATGATCGATAATCATGTTTAAACGAGTCCGATCTTCGCTAGAAAGACTACATTTGTTCGATAAATCTTTGATTATATCCAGGTCATAAGCATTCGCTGGCTCGGGTAAGGGTGTTTTGTCTCTTACTTCATGTTTATAATGATTATTAACTATGCTTGCCCAGGAATGCAGCTCTCCTAATTCTTTAACATTTACAACTACACCTCTTGCAAGAAGAGCTTTTAGCATTAGCGGATTTTTATTCACTATAGCCTTCTGCAAATAGGAGTTGACTTGAGTTTCGGTAAGCGGTAATCCTTTTTCTAGTAGGGCAGCTATAACACTAAGGTTACCTTTGTCAAGCGCTATGGATATAGCCTCTTCATTTTCCTTTATGCTAAAATCTTTATGCTTTATAAGGACTGCTGCGATGTCCGAATGACCACTTTCAATAGCCCGTCCGAGAGCACTTTCTCCTTTGTTGTTCAGTAGGT
>JBFIDQ010000151.1:0-7531 GCA_041603795.1 Chlamydiales bacterium | reverse complement strand
TACCCACCCGCCGTCGCGGGCTACCACTCCCATTGCCTAAGTCGCGGCTCATAGCATCAACAACTTTCTACACACTGTATTAGATGCCGGGCCTGCTCCTGCAGCCCCCAGATCACCAACCCCAAACTAAGGTGCCTCTACTATCAAGTTCTGACTGGTAAAATCGCCCTGGCATTTACGCCTGTTGCTTAATTTATCTATACGATGCAATTGCTATGGATAGGGCTTAACCAACGGTTCCCAAAAATATATGAGATCGTTAGAATAAGTCCTTATTGCCTTAGGAGTATAAGCGCCATGTTATGTATTGGACTAATTCTAGCCCTTTTTTCTACCTCTCTTTCTGCTGAATCATTTGCGGGTAGGGTCACAGCCAACAAAGTGCGGGTACGCCTCGAGGCTAGCCTGGAGGGTGCTATTTATCGTGAAGCGGAGGCAGAGGAGCTCTTTGTCGTTCTGGGCGAAGAAAATGATTTTTACATCGTGCTTCCTCCACCAGACTTGCGAGCATTTGTTTATCGCTCCTTCATCAAACAAGGGGTTGTTGAGGGAACCAATGTTAATATTCGCCTTCGACCTGATCTTGATAGCCCCATCATTGCTCAACTTAACAGCGGCGACAAGGTAAGCATTCTATCCGATCAAGAAGCTGGTAAGTGGCTAGAAATTGGTCCACCTCAGTCCGTTCAGCTTTACATCTCCCGTGATTATGTTGAGAACGCTGGCGACCAAGAATTGGTACAGGCGCAGGGAAGGCGACGGCGCGAGGTTTCGCTTCTTCTCAGCTCCGCGTATCTTCTTAGTCAATCGGAACTCGACAAGCCCTTTGAAGAGATCAATTTCGACACACTTACGGCGGGTTTCAATAAGGTCATTGAGCAGTACTCCGAGCTCATCGACGACGTAAGAAAAGCTGAGGAAGCTCGCACCTTGGTGCAGGATGCCTATTTGGAGAAGAAGATCGCATTTCTCGAAGCGAAAGCTTCCAATTCAAGTCAAAAATGGGAAGAGCAGCAGGCGCAGCTTAACGACGTCGTTCGCTCCTACCAAGAAAAACTATCAGAAATGGAGAGTCAGATTTTTGACGGCCCCGAGGTGGCTTCTGAGGAAGGTGAAAGCGCTCTCCCTTCCGATGAACTTTATGGAGTCTGGCACCCCTTAGAAAAGAGCCAATTCAGAAAGTGGCAAAGAGCCAACAGCAATTCGTCCATCACAGATTTCTACACCAAAGAATCCATCGAAGCGCAGACGCTTACTGGAATCCTCCAGCCGTACACTCAACCGGTCAAGAATAGACCTGGCGATTATCTTCTTGTGAACAGCATCAGCAATCTGCCTATTGCCTACCTTTACAGCACGAAAGTCGACCTAAAGGAGCAAGTAGGCCGTGAGATCACGCTGAAGGGATCTGCACGTCCCAACAACCACTTTGCTTTCCCAGCGTTTCACGTTCTCTCACTAGAGTAATGGAAATACGTGAGTTTGCTAGGCGAATCCTTGCCGGGGACACGCTAGAGGAGAAACTTCTCGAACCTGGTCCTCTTACAGACGAAGATCCAGGGCCGGCTTCTTTTTGGAAGGAGCCAACACGTCCACCTGGAATGGAATTTCGGCTACGCGATCGCGAGGAAAAACTCCCCCCTTTTCAGGAGCATGGCAATCCCGACAAACGCGCAATCTGTCTACATCGTTTTGCTGGGCACGAACTATTGGCCGTCGAAATTATGGCCCACGCCCTTCTTGCCTTCCCCAATACCCCGTCCACCTTTCGCAGAGGGCTAGTCAACACGCTCAAAGAGGAGCAGGAGCACGTTAAGCTCTACATGGCAGAAATGGAGCGCCTGGGCCTTTCTTTCGGCGACCTTCCCCTCTATCGGCATTTTTGGGCGCATGTGCCTTACCTCACCGATCCCATTCGCTACATAAGCACCATGAGCCTTACCCTTGAAATGGCCAATTTAGACTTTGCTCCAATGTATGGGGCATCGTTTCTGCGTGCTGGTGACGAGTCAGCTGCACGCCTTATGGATCGTATTCTTCGCGATGAGATTGTACACGTTGGCTTCGGATGGCGCTGGCTTAAGAGGTTCAAGGAGAAAAAAGAATCCGAGTGGGACGCTTGGGAACGATCGCAGTCGCCCCTTCTCTCTCCTCGCCGTGCTAAGGGCTTTATTCTTCACGAGGAACCTCGCCGCCGCGCGGGGGTTTCTCAGGAGTGGATTGACTCCCTTAAGGGATATGTACCGCCCGCCAGCAAATAGCCGTTGACACACCAACACTCCACCCTTAACATGTTCACTCTCCACGTAGGATGCCCTCATGACTCTTGCACGAATCGCTTCCGCCGCCTTTCAAGGCCTGGACTCCCTACCTGCTGAGGTAGAGGTTGACACCTCTCCGTCCACTGATAAATCAACCTTTACCCTTGTGGGACTTCCCGACGCAGCCGTACGCGAGGCAAAAGACAGAGTGTTGGCGGCCGTGCGCAACAGCAACTACTCCATAAGTCAGATCCACTGCACCATAAATCTTGCACCTGCTCACCTCAAGAAAGAAGGGGTTCTTTACGACCTCCCCATTGCGTGTGGGTTGCTGCGCTCCATTGGTGTCATCACGACCTCCCACCATAATGACTATCTTATGGTAGGGGAACTCGGCCTTAGCGGCGAGCTGCGCCCCATTCACGGTGCCATTGCCACCGCTCTCCTAGCCCGAAAAATGGGAAAAAAGGGACTCCTCTTGCCAGCAGCTAATGCTGCCGAGGCTGCTGCCGTTCCTGGCATCGCTGTTATTCCCATCGCCACCCTTAAAGAGGCCGCCACCTTTCTTAACGACCCCAGGTCTATTCAGCCCACTCCATCGAGTGTCTCCCTCGACTTGTTTGCCGTCTCGAAGCCGCCAGTAGATCTTGCGGATATCAAAGGACAAGAAAATGCAAAGCGAGCTTTGGAGATTGCTGCCTCGGGCGGACATAATATACTGATGTCCGGACCTCCCGGATCGGGCAAGAGCATGATGGCCAAGGCTCTCATTGGAATTATGCCGGAGCTAACCGTCGAGGAAGCTCTTGAGGCGACAAAGATTCACTCGATTTCCGGAACACTCAAACCTGACCAAGGTTTGGTGACCCAACGCCCATTTCGCTCCCCTCACCATACCGTTAGTTATGCTGGACTCATAGGCGGCGGCTCCTCGCCGCGCCCTGGTGAAGTCTCCCTTGCGCACAACGGAGTGCTTTTTCTTGATGAGCTGCCTGAGTTTTCTCGAACCGTACTAGAGGTGCTACGTCAGCCCCTAGAAGACCGGGTGGTGACCATCAGCCGTGCACAGGGCAACTTCACCTTCCCCACGAGTTTTCTTTGTATTGCCGCCATGAATCCATGTCCATGTGGAAATCGTGGACATCCCGATAAACTATGCAGATGCACAGGGAGGGAAGTCGACCGCTATCGTGGCAAGATATCGGGTCCACTCCTCGACCGCATCGACCTTCACCTCGATATCCCGCCGCTACGCTACCAGGAAATGGTCGGTAGCGCTCCAGGAGAACCCTCTGATCAAGTTCGTGATCGAGTAAAGGCCGCTCGCGCGCGCCAAACCCTGCGGTTTGGGACGACCTTCTCCAACGCCCAGATGTCCCCACGGCAGGTGCGTTCCATCTGCAAACTTAATGGAGCGTGCCAAGAGATTCTTCGTGAAGCTTTCGATGAAAAGGGGATCTCCGCGCGTGCTCATGATCGGATTCTACGTGTTGCTCGGACCATAGCCGACCTCGACGAGGCAGCCGAAATTGACCTAGAACATCTTATGGAGGCGATTCACTACCGCACTGGAATCCAAGAAGAACAGGGAGCTCTCAGCTATTGATGCCTAAGTCTGAACGTTACTATTTCTATATTGCGACCACATTTGCGTGCCTTCTCCTGCTCTCAAATGTCATTACCGCCAAGCTTTTTCGTATGCCCTTTACGGAGAGCTATGCATTGCCTGCAGGACTCCTCACCTATCCCCTCACGTTTCTCCTCACCGACGCCGTCACCGAGATCTGGGGAGCCGAGCGTTCTCGCCGCATGATCTACGTCGCTTTTGCGATCAATATTTTGAGCATGGTGATCATCCAAATCTCCCTCCATCTCCCTCCAGACGCAGTTTGGATGGTGGAAGGAAACCCCTACGATTATGCTGACGTCGCCGCCTATCAAAAAGCGTACGAGGCCGTGTTTTCGGTCAATCACGTCATGATCTTCGGCTCACTGACCGCCTATCTATTTGGGCAGCTTGTCGACGTTTGGCTATTCGACCGCATACGCCGGGTAACTGGCTCCCGGCACCTGTGGTTACGGAATAATGTATCGACATTAGTCTCTCAGCTCCTCGACACGGCCATTGTCGGTTCTTTCTACTGCTACATAGCTATGGGACTATCCTTTGAAACAGGCATCACCATTATGCTAAGCAGCTACCTCTACAAGTTCGCATTTTCGCTCTGCGACACCCCCTTCCTCTACCTCGTGGTCGGTTGGCTACGAAAGCAACTCCAGGAGAACACATGAGCTGGCTAATGGATCTTGATCTTGCAATTTCATCTCAGTTTTTTGATGGGGTCGCGTTTCAGTCGACTCCTTTCCAGCTCTGGCTTTTCACCTGGGGCCCTATTCCTTCTTACATTGCCGCAGCTATTGGCATCGGACTCATTTTCACATCGAAGTGGCGAAAAACCGGACTCCTTCTCTTTCTCACCCTTGCTCTCGGTTCGGGACTTCTCGTCAACGGCGTTCTCAAACCCGGGTGGGGACGCCCCCGTCCACGACAAGTCATCGAATTTGGCGGATCACAACCGTACCGCCCCTTTTATCACCCTAACTTCTCCCCTCCCGAGCGCTCTTTGAGTTTCCCATGTGGACATGCCGCAGCTGGATTTTATTTCTTTTCCTTGGTTGCTATAGGAAGAAGACAACGCAGTAGAGCGCTTTTCTGGTTAGGGTGGGGACTAAGTCTGCTACTTGGTCTCTCCCTCTCCTACATCCGCATTGCAATGGGCGGCCACTTCTTTACCGACACTATTTTTTCGGCTCTCACAATGGGTGCTGTCGTTTGGCTCCTCGACTACCTCATTTACCGTAAGGAGGGATCGACATGAAAGGACTCACACCTCGCCAAAGAGAGGTCCTCACTTTTATCGAAGACTTCATAGGTAACCATCGCCATTCACCTAGCTTCCGGGAGATCCAAAAGCACTTTGGCTTTACCTCCCTTGCCTCCGTCCACACACATATCCAAGTACTCAAGCGAAAGGGTTACTTGGAATCCGAAGCGCACGCGAGTCGATCGATAGCGCTTACAGAAGAGTCCCAGCAACCGCTTCCCGGACCGAATTCAATCGACCTCGCTCTGATGGGCCAATTTTTCCCGGGTGAGACCATCGAAATGTTTCCGCAAACCTCTACGCTTTCGGTCCCGCGACAGATGGTTCATGATACGGAAAGCACCTATCTCGTACGTCTAAAAGGCGATACTTTGAAAAGCGAGCAGTTGCAGAATGGTGACCTTCTTCTCGTGGAGGCACGCGATGAGGCCGAGAGCGGCGAGGTGGCCATGCTCAGTGACGACGCAGGTCATGTTTTGCTTAAGCGCCACGACGGTGAAAGTACGTTGCCTATCCAGGGCGTCGTAGTCGGACTCATTAGAGTCTACTGAGCACTACTCATCATCGATAGGTTCCAGCTCCTTCATCTGACGCCATTTTTTTGGTCCAAAAACGTGTAGGATCGCTAAGGCAAGTGCTACAAGGATGTAGCCCCACGAGAGAATCACGAGGACCAGTGCAAAGTGATGCATGAGACCAAAGAAGATGAGAACGGCAGCGATTACTACGGCAGACACCATTTGAAAGGAAGGTACGCGGATCTGAAACGATTTGAGTGCTGGAAAGCGCCAGCGGCTCACCATGAGATAGCCAAGGAAGTACATCACTCCTGTCAATATGTAGCAGTGTAGCCTCGGGTTATGGGCTATGAAGGAACGAACCCCGTCACAGGCAAGGAAGAGGTTCATTGCCGTTGCCGCACCTGCAGCCGCAGGGATCGGCAGTCCAATGAAATTGCTCTTGCCCGTTACAGAGTCAGCGATCTCCTCCGACTTCGGCATTTGAGTCACACTAAAACGAACCAAGCGTAGAACACCGCAAACAGAAAACACCATTGCTCCAGAAGTAGCGAGCATGGAGAGTTCAGTTCCAGGCTCTAAGGCGAGAGCCTTGAGCATCAGTACTGATGGCGCCACCCCGAAGCTAATCGCGTCCGAGAGGGAATCAAACAATCCACCAAATTCACTTACCCCATTGGTCATCCGCGCAATGGCACCATCAAGCACATCGAAGAAGCCAGCTAGGATCAGCACAATGGTGGCGATCTGAAGCGATTCATAGGAAGTACAGCCAGGTTCAATCATATTTGTTCTAAATATAACGAACAAACCGCAGGTTAAGCCGAAGGCCGTGATCACATTGGGTAAGAGCTGAATTTTTTTCACTAAATGGGGTCCTTTGTCGATCAAAATGTTACCAAGAAATGCCCTCTTACGCTAGACTTTTCTACAATACTCCAAAGGGATCTACATGGTGACCAAGATGCAATCGTTTGAAGAAGTAGGAAGCCGCTACCGGAGTTTCGTGGTACAGCGATCAACTCCTCTTCCAGAGCTACAATGTAGCCTCATTGAGCTGGAGCACGAGCCCACGGGTGCACGGGTGATGCACATCGCAAATGACGACGATGAAAATCTTTTTTGCCTATCATTCAAGACGCATCCCAGCAAATCGGACGGGGTGGCTCATATCCTGGAGCACACGGTGCTTTGCGGATCGGAGAAATTTCCAGTAAAAGATCCCTTTTTCTCCATGATTCGCCGCAGTCTAAATACTTTTATGAATGCCCTAACCGGCTCCGATTTCACGTGCTACCCAGCGGCAAGCCAGGTAAAAAAAGATTACTACAACCTTCTTGAGGTCTATTTAGATGCTGTCTTTGAACCAAAACTGCACCCGCTAAGCTTCAAGCAAGAGGGGCATCGCCTAGAATTTTCGGAGGCGGAGAATAGTGGGAGTCAATTGGAGTACAAAGGGATCGTATTTAACGAAATGAAGGGTGCCCTAACCACGCCAGAGGCTCGACTTTGGGAGGAGATCAATGAGGAGCTCTACCCGGATCTCACCTATGGCGTGAATTCCGGTGGCGACCCGAAGGTCATTCCAGAGTTGACTCACGAGCAGCTGTTGGAGTTTCATCGGACTCATTACCATCCAAGCCGCTGCCTCTTCTTTTTCTACGGAAACCTTCCTCTGGAAGGACATCTTGACTTCATCGAAGAGAACACGCTCAAGGAAAGCGTCAGACAGGATCCGATTCCGCCACTTGCGCGCCAAACTCGCCTCAAAAAACCGGTACACAAAACGGTAAGCTATCCCATTGAGGAAAGCGAAGACCTAGCAGATAAGACCATCGTCTCCTTGGCATGGTTGACGGCTCCAATC
>JBFIDQ010000150.1:0-7544 GCA_041603795.1 Chlamydiales bacterium | reverse complement strand
CTCTTTGCGTACCTTTGCGCCTCAGCGCCTTTGCGTCGAAAAAAAATGAAATCACTCACAAGCTCCTGCGAGAGAATCGCTTAAGGTTTATATCGAACTTCTTGAGCTTCCTATTAAAATTATACTCATAATGCGATTGCCCTGAGCATGTCGTAGAATAGTCGCGACTATTTTACGATGGGTCGTAATATAGTCGGATTTTATCCCATGGCACGCTTTTAGCGGTTAAGGCAGTTGCGCCAAAGGGCGTTTGTAAGGTGATTTCCTGTGACGAATCCGCCGAAGGCTGCCATCATCCAACTTCTGTTGACGATTTGGTCGCCTGCGAAGAGTCCGATTCCAATGCACCCGCGAATACGGGCGGAAATGTATGACCCCGGAGTTTCGCTAATAAAGTTTTGTATCACACGCACAAAGATTCCCGTAGCGGCCCCCGCGCCAAAAGCGAGGGCTAGTGTGGGATCGGACTCACTAGGGTTGTGCACGATTACGCGCCCCAGGGGCTCCGCCTGGTGAAGCTCTCCGTTGACGAGAATCGGGTTGGCAAATTCATCTAGTAAACCAAGAACGCCACCGACCGCTCGAATTGCGACCTGGGTCACTTTAGAGCGCTGAGGCTTGGGTTGTTCGCTCTCGAATGGTACATCGCTAAGGGGACAGTATCCCTCTTTGGGTGCGATGGCTACACTGACTTCACCCATCATGTGGTCTCCTTGTTTGAATCAGCCCAATCTATGTAATCAAATGTTTTGTTTTCAATATTATATTCTATTTTAATTTCTTGCGCTCTTTGAGGAGGGGGTGATACCATGAGTGAATGCTTTTTTTTCTTTATCAGGTAGCTGTTCTTGTTGTCTGGCTTGTCTCGCTTCCCCGCCTTCTTTGGGTGCCCAAATACCGTGAGGGCCTCAGACAGAGAATGGGGCGCGATCTGCCGCAGTTTGAAAGGGGAAAGCGGCCGTTAGTCTGGATTCACGCCGTTTCATTTGGAGAGGTACGCGCGATCGCGCCTCTGGCAAAGCTGCTGAGCGGAATGGACATTGTGGTGTCGACGGTGACGCAGACGGGTCAGCTTGAGGCGCGCCGCGCCATCCCAGGAGCAAAGGCCGTTTTCTACTTGCCGTTCGATTTGTGGTGGTGGATTGCTCCGCTGGTGAAGCGGTTGCGACCGGAAATCGTGATTCTTTCCGAGGGTGATATCTGGCCTGCTTTTCAGCGTGCGGTGGTGAAGCACGGCGGAAGGGTGGTGATTGCAAGTGGGAAACTGTCAGAGCGCAGCGCTCAGCGCATGCGCCTTCCATTTATGGCTAACTTCCTTTTGCAGGATGTCTCCAAAATCTGTGTGCAGAATGAAATTTACAGACAGCGATTTCTATCGATTGGATATCCGCAAAATCAACTCATAGTGACCGGCAATCTCAAGTTTGATGGGGTGGTATCCAAGGTGGCTGATCTCTCCGCTTGGCGCGAGCAACTGGGCCTAGAGTCCGGTGAGAAGGTGGTGGTGCTGGGGTCGACGCACGCGCCGGAAGAGGAGTGGCTATTGGACGCCTTTCCGGAGGGGAAAATTTTGCTCGTTCCGCGTCACCCTGAACGCTTTGACGCAGTAGCCGCGCTCCTTTCCCTTCGAAAGGAATCCTACTTCCGCCTTTCTGAGGGTGGATCGGGGCGCGTTGTTTTAGTCGACTGCATGGGAAAGCTACGCGATTGCTACGAGGTTGCTGATCTTGCCGTCGTTGGCGGTTCATTTGTTCCGCATATCGGCGGGCACAACATTCTCGAGCCATGCGACTATGGAGTCCCTGTGCTATTTGGTCCCCATATGGAGGCACAACTGGAGCTCGTAGAGCTCGTATTGCGTGCTAAAGCGGGTCAGCAGGTGACTCGCGAGGAGTTGCCAGTTTCCGTAGACCCTGCCATGGGGGAGCGCGGCTTGGCGCTCATGGCAACATTGCGCGGCGCTGTTGCGCGCACACTGGAAGAAATTCTGTAAAGTGATAAAAAATTTATAGCGGCAGTCGGATTCGAACCAACGACCCACGGATTATGATTCCGTTGCTCTAACCAACTGAGCTATGCCGCCATAAAAGAAAGCGCGAAACGTTGCCGTTTCGCGCCGTACTAGCGGGGAGAGGATTCGAACCTCTGACCTTTGGGTTATGAGCCCAACGAGCTAACCCCTGCTCCACCCCGCGGTGAAGAAGGTACAACCTTAGCATCTAGCGGAATTTAACCGCAACCCCTTTAGATTTTTTCAAACTCCAGATCGGTCGGCGGGTCTTGAGTTGGGAGAGTCTCAGCGGGAGGATCCGTGGCATAACGGCGGTGACAGATGATCTTGCGCAGACTTGCGTCCTTGCTGTAGTTGACGATTTCACAGGCAAGATCATTGCTTGGGATGTACTCGTCCTTACGATCGAGAATTTTTTTTGCGGCTTCTTCAACTCTCTCGGAGCTGTCGCGCTTCTTATCTGAGCGATCTTCTCGTGAGTGGCGGCTGTCCGGATTGATCGGAGAGGGTCCTGTCATGGGACTGGTCATTGGAAATCCTTGTTTATCTAGGAGTCGGCATTTTTCAGCACCTGATGACCCCTGTTGATTCTATCGGCATTACAGTCAGCGCTCTATCTCAATTCATCACTCTTAGGAATTGTAATTTTTTAGAGCAAAGAAGATGATGCAAGCAAACCCTACCCTGGAGAAAATTGTGATTGGAAGCCCCTTGGAACGCGCTCGACTCGCTTACGAACCGACCCTACCTAGAGAGCTGAGGGTCCTCGGAGCTCTTGTTCCCGTGGAAGGAGAACCCACTCAGGCCAAAGGTGAAGGGGTGGCGAAACTCTTCCCAAAAACCTACGGCAAGCCTTCTATCTCCTTTTCTCAGGGCTCTCCTTCTCCAACCAAACCGCTGCGTGTCGGGGTCGTTTTGTCCGGCGGACAAGCTCCTGGAGGTCACAATGTCATCTCGGGACTCTACGATGCCCTAAAAACGTTGCACGCGGACAGCGTGCTCATCGGATTCCGGAATGGTCCGTCAGGAATCATTGATAACGACACAGTGGAGATTACACGCGAGTTTTTGGCGCCTTACCGTAACCAGGGCGGATTCGACATCATTGGTTCGGGACGGACTAAGATCGAAACCCCTGATCAATTCAACGCAGCCCTCGCAACCGCAAAGGAGCTGAAACTTGACGGTTTGGTCGTCATTGGTGGCGACGACAGCAATACAAACGCTGCTTTGCTCGCGGAGTTTTTTAAAGCAAAAGGATGCGCTACGAGAGTCGCTGGAGTGCCAAAGACAATTGACGGTGATCTAAAGAGTGCGGAGATAGAGATCTCCTTCGGATGTGATACCGCCTGCAAAACGTTTTCCCAGATCATTGGCAACATTCTACGTGACTGCCTTTCAGCTAAAAAGTACTACTATTTCATTAAGCTAATGGGACGCTCTGCATCGCATATCGCCTTGGAATGTGCGCTACAGACTCACCCCAATTGGACATTTATTGGCGAGGAGGTGGCGCAGAAGGGGTGGACGCTGCGGCATCTGACTCACCAACTCGCTGACATGATCGTGAAGCGAGCAGCAGAGGGTAAGGACTATGGCGTGGTCTTGATCCCAGAGGGGATCATTGAATTCATACCGGAGTTCCGTCAGATGATTGGCGAACTCAATACGCTTATGGCGGCTTCCAAGGATGATGTGACGGATCAGCTTAGTGAGCAGGCAGCGGACTGCTTTCGGAGTCTACCCGTAGTGATTCAAGAGCAGCTGCTGCTTGATCGAGATCCACACGGAAACGTTCAGGTTTCAAAGATTGAAACGGAGCGCCTCTTTATCGAGGCCGTTCGACAGGAATTGGAATCGCGAGAAGCCCTGGGTAAGTTCTCCGCCCAGCCGCATTTCTGTGGCTATGAGGGTCGCTCATGCCTCCCCTCTAACTTCGATTGTGACTACTGCTATGCTCTCGGACACGTAGCAGCTCTGTTGATCAATAGCGGGCTAACAGGCTACCTCAGTTGTGTAGGCAACTTGACCGCTCCTCAGTCAGACTGGACCTCCAGTGGTGTCCCACTAACCTCACTCATGCATACAGAGGAACGTCACGGTGAGCGAAAGCCGGTGATTGAAAAGGCGCTGGTGGATTTACAAGGGCGCTCGTTCCTGTATTTTTCTGAAAAGCGTAGCTCGTGGGCAGAAAAGGACGCTTATCGCTATCCTGGCCCGATACAGTTCTTTGGCCCTAAGGAGCTGACGGACAGCACGCTCCTGACCTTGCAGTTTGAAAGGGAGAGCTCTGTCGTTGTTTAACCATCACTGTTGAAAAAAGGCCGCAGTGGTCAGAAAGTGCTGCGGGAGTATAGGTTGACGGATCGTAGTGCATATCGACTAAGTGGGAGTCTATGCTCTCCGCTGTTTGTTCCAGAAGTAGCGTGTGGTCCAGATTCAGAGCTCCCGACGCCTTCTTTCCCCCGCCGGCTAGCTTGGCGCAGAAATGATCCCCAGGGTAGCTTTTTTGGGGGCCACTAAACGTCGTCTTGGTGAAGTTCTCCCCTAGAGCAGAGTGCGCCAGCTCGCATTCACCTAGGTTCAAATCGCCAGTGACGATCACCGCACGCCCTTTTGGTGTGCTTTTGGCCTGGTCTGCCAATCGCTGCATTTGGATGGTACGTCCAGCCACCTCTTTTCTGGCAGGAAACTCTGGCTGCTCTGAGTGCTGTGCGTGGGTACTGATTACTGTTGCAAATGGTTTTCCGTTGCTGCAAGCGTCGATTGTAAAAAAGCCCTTGTTGCAGAATTTGGTACTGCCTATGAGGCTATTTTTTGGAAACGGAACAAATTTTGTGTTTTGAATCTCATATTTGCTTGCGATGAATAGACCGGATGAGCCGGTGAGTGCGCCGCCTCCTATATTGACATAGAAGTGTGCGTAGCGATCCTTGAGGGCATTGACAAGGTGCATCCACGATTTTGAATCAAAGGTTTCCTGAAGAGAGGCAATGTCCGCGTCCTGTTCCAAAATCTTTTGTGCGAGGCGGTCGATGCGTTGTGGCCAGGGAGTGACCCCACCGTCGCTGATGGTGTAGCCACCGGCGACACAGCAGATGTTGGCTGAATACAAGGTGAACGAGCGATCCGAAAGTACTTTTTCTCTGGCATCCCCTCTGATGTAAAGGAATGGCTTTTCCTGAAGTTGCATTCCCACCTTGCGACAAATAGCTCCCAAGGGCGCAGTGATTATGGCTGCTACAGCAAAAAAAAGCATATCCGCGATCATCGCAGCTTTGAAGATCGCTAGCTTCCAATTAGATGCATGCCGATGCACGTCTCGTAGCACCTGCATGCTCCGGCCCAACTCGTGCACTTTGCAAATTGGATCGGTGAGGTAGGAGCCCAAAAGAAAAAAAGCTGTAGCTATAGGCTCCGAGGCCCTCTGAATAGCGGCTATCGCGGAAGGGGGGCTCCACTCCCTAGTGGAGTGAAGCTGATTGGATGTGGTGAGCTCGATCGAGTGCATTGCTATATAAAATTTTAATTATCTTATTCATAGCATGGACCCGTATTATACTGCTCTATTCCCCGCGACACGCCTCGGCGATCTTGCTTGCGAGGAACTTTCCGCCGATATATCCGGCCGCTACGGGGGCCTGCCATGCAGGTGGCATGGGCGTGATGGCAGCCAAGCCGAGCCCTGTTTCTGTCGATGTGAGGATAGCGCGCCGCTTCGGCTGGCGTGGTTCGGCTCGGGCAGAGCTAAGCGTTGCAGAATAGGCAGCCTCCGCTCCTGTTAGAAGCACCCCGGTCGCAACCGATGCGATAAATGCTGTCGTTCGCTCCCAATCAGGATTGCCTTCGTCCCAGCCCGCCGTGTAGAGAAGGTACAAGGTTTGTGTGGCTATGCCGCCAACCAGAAACGCCTCGCGGTAATGATTAAAACAATAATTTATGGCAGAGAGGCAGCGACATGCGCAGGTAACGGACCTCTGCTCTTGTGACTGCCCTTCCAAGTCGATACTTGAGCTCGTTTCTCTTCCTTGGTCCATTAGTGGCCCATTTTTGGGAAAGTTAACGACTAGTGTGTGGCTTCCCTCTCGTGCCGGAGCAGCAAGCTCAGAATGTGTTAAACCTGTGGTCATAGCAGATCTCCTTAAGTTGCAAGTCGCCCACCCTATGAGATGTGTCTATTTTTGAACAATGATATTATGGAATCCGTTATACTACTCCTGCTATGCAACCAAAAAAACTGAAACATCCTTTTACTTTTGCCGATCGGCGCATCATGATTGCTGACGGTGTTTTCTACGTACCGCCATATCTCCAGGATTATGAGGCATTTACCTTCCCTGGGTGGCGGGCGATCTTTGGGAACGACAATCCGGTGCACGTTGAACACTGTTCGGGCAATGGCCTCTGGATTGCCGAACGTGCCATGGCGCACCCGGAAATCAACTGGGTGGCGGTTGAAATACGATTCGATCGCGTGCGAAAGATCTGGTCGAAACGACATAATCACGACCTGCCCAACCTTTTTGTTGTTTGTGGGGAGGGAGTGACCGTCAGCCGTGAGTTTTTTCCAAGCAACTCGCTTTCTGCTGTGTACGTGAATTTTCCTGACCCTTGGCCGAAGGATCGACATGCTAAGCACCGCATCATTCAACAGCCTTTTGTGGTAGAGGCGGAGCGCACTCTTCTTCCTGAAGGGGAGGTGATTTTGGTCACTGATGACGCCACCTATAGCGAGCAGATGATTCAAGAGATGACTGTGGGGGAGCGATTTGAATCCGTTTACTCGAGTCCATTTTATCAGACGGAGCGCGATGACTACGGTGACTCCTACTTCAACACTCTCTGGCGCTCCAAGGGGAGAACGATCCGCTTCCACCGGTTCGCACATCAGGTGCAACAGGTAACCGTATGAAAAGCATCGTTGCTGTTGATGTAGGGCTCAACTCAGATCTCAACTGGTCGGCGTTGGCGATTCCTGAGGGAAAGATCCGTTGGGACCTCAGCCTCGATTTGCTCCACTTGCCGCAGTCGCTTGGCGACCAGGCGCAGTTTCTCGCTCTTCGCTTTGCCCTTCAGCAGTTCGTAGAAAAGCTCCTGGTGCCTCATCAAGAAGCGACCGCTGATGTGTTGCTTTTTTCTGGCTCAGCCGACTTCACACAACAAATCGATGAGCGCTGGATCGAGGGGGAGAGCCCGGAGGCGAGGCGCCGCTTTGCTCGGGATTTATGCGTTGATTTCTTAGAAGAGCTTGGCGCGGTGATCCCAGAGGACGTGCCACTCGTCCTCTCCCTCGACGCTCGCTCTCTGTCAGATCCGCTGACGATCCTAGAGGAGCTCAACAGCGAACGCTTTCAGCACTTTACGCTGGAAGTTGAGGGGATGCTGGTCTCAGACCCTACTGCCCCAGTAGGAATCCTGCTCCCTCCTGAAGAGGACCGGAAAACGTCCCGAGAGCCGCTTCTCAAACTGCTCAAGACGTTTCAGGAGGCGAACACCCCTTTTCGGGTGATTCCTGAGAATCTTTTGACGCTAG
>JBFIDQ010000149.1:0-7579 GCA_041603795.1 Chlamydiales bacterium | reverse complement strand
CTTGAATCTGAATTATGGGTAATAAACGGTGTTTGAATCTTCGAACACATGTGATTGACCAGAAAAATTTTTGGTTAAGTTATTAAGGGCTGCTGGTGGATGCCTTGGCATCAACAGGCGATGAAGGACGTGCTTACCTGCGATAAGCCTCGACGAGTGGGATAAACACTTTGACTCGAGGATTTCCGAATGGGGAAACCCAGTGGGATTAATCTCCCGCTATCCGTAGCTGAATACATAGGCTGCGGAGGCTATACCCGCCGAACTGAGACATCTAAGTAGGCGGTGGAAGAGAAATCAAAAGAGATTCCCTAAGTAGCGGCGAGCGAAATGGGAAAAGCCCAAACCGGTCATTTATGGCCGGGGTTGTAGGATCAGCTAAAAGAGTTCCAATCTTTAACCGAAGGCTCTGGAAAGTGCCACCACAGCGGGTGATAGTCCCGTAGGTGAAAAGGAAAGGAAACAGGGCTGACACCTGAGTAGGGCCGGACACGTGAAACCCGGTCTGAATCTGGGGGGACCACCCTCCAAGGCTAAATACTCGTTGATGACCGATAGTGAACCAGTACCGTGAGGGAAAGGCGAAAAGAACCCCTGTTAGGGGAGTGAAATAGAACCTGAAACCAGCAGCTTACAAGCGGTCAGAGGCCTATGCTCTCTTTGAGAGAACGGCTGATGGCGTGCCTTTTGTATGATGAGCCAGCGAGTTGCGATATTAGGCAAGGTTAAGGGACACCCGTTCCGGAGCCGAAGCGAAAGCAAGTGTGAATAGCGCGATTTAGTCTAGTGTCGCAGACACGAAACCAAGTGATCTATCCATGGTCAGGTTGAAGCTGAGGTAACACTTAGTGGAGGACCGAACCAGTTGATGTTGAAAAATCTTTGGATGAACTGTGGATAGGGGTGAAAGGCCAATCAAACTTGGAGATATCTTGTTCTCTCCGAAATAACTTTTGGGTTAGCCTCGAGACAAAACCTTACAGGGGTAGAGCACTGGATCCACGCGGGGGCCTACCGGCCTACCAAAGGGAACCAAACTCCGAATACTGTAAGGAGCGCTCGGGAGATAGACAGTGGGGGATAAGCTTCATTGTCGAGAGGGGAACAGCCCAGACCGCCGACTAAGGTCCCTAATTCTATGCTAAGTGTGTAAGGAGGTGGAGTTTCACAGACAGTTGGGATGTTGGCTTAGAAGCAGCCACCATTTAAAGAGTGCGTAACAGCTCACCAATCGAGAGACTCTGCGCCGAAAATATATGGGACTAAGTGTAGAACCGAAGTCGCGGATGCAATACTTTTAGTATTGCGTGGTAGGAGAGCGTTGTATGGGCGCTGAAGGTGTACCGGAAGGAGCACTGGAGCGCATACAAGTGAGAATGCATGGCATAAGTAACGATAAAGGGAGTGAGAATCTCCCTCGCCGAAAACCGAAGGTTTCCAGGGTAAAGCTCGTCTTCCCTGGGTTAGCCGGCCCCTAAGCCGAGGCCGAAAGGCGTAGGTGATGGGAAACAGGTTAAATATTCCTGTGCCACCTAAGATTTATGTGATGGGATGACGGAGTACGTTAAGTGCGCGGACCATTGGATGTGTCCGTGGGCTCATGAGGCCGACGAGTAGGTAAATCCGCTCGTGTAAAGCCGGGTGAGTCCCAAGGGGAAGCTTCGGCGGAACCGATGGCATAGCGCAATGCTTCCAAGAAATAGTCTCTAGCTTTCGATGGTGACCGTACTAAAACCGACACAGGTAGGTGGGATGAAGATTCTAAGGCGCGCGAGAGAACTCTGGTTAAGGAACTCGGCAAATTATCCCCGTAACTTCGGGAGAAGGGGAGCCACAGGTGGTGATTACCCTCGCGGTATGAGCTGCAGGTGGCCGCAGAGAAATGGCCCAGGCGACTGTTTATCAAAAACACAGCACTCTGCAAAGCCGTCTAAGGCGCAGTATAGGGTGTGATGCCTGCCCAATGCCAAAAGGTCAAATGAAGGTGTTAGCTTCGGCGAAGCTCTGACATTAAGCCCTGGTGAATGGCGGCCGTAACTATAACGGTCCTAAGGTAGCGAAATTCCTTGTCGGGTAAGTTCCGACCTGCACGAATGGCATAACGATCTGGGCGCTGTCTCAACCAGAGACTCGGTGAAATTGTAGTAGCGGTGAAGATGCCGTTTACCCGCAACGGGACGGAAAGACCCCGTGAACCTTTACTGTAATCTGATATTGGCTTCTGACTTGACATGTGTAGGATAGCCGGGAGGCGTTGAAACGGGCTCGTCAGGGCTCGTGGAGCCATCCTTGAAATACCGGTCGTGTCAGGCCGGGAGTCTAACGATACCCCGTGAAACCGGGGGTCAGACAGTGTCAGACGGGCAGTTTTACTGGGGCGGTATCCTCCTAAAAAGTAACGGAGGAGCCCAAAGCTTGCCTCATCATGGTTGGTAATCATGAGAAGAGCGTAAACGTATAAGGCAAGTTGACTGCGAGACCTACAAGTCGAGCAGGTATGAAAGTAGGGGTTAGTGATCCGGCGGTGGAAAGTGGAATCGCCGTCGCTTAACGGATAAAAGGTACTCCGGGGATAACAGGCTTATCGCAGCCAAGAGTTCATATCGACGCTGCGGTTTGGCACCTCGATGTCGGCTCATCGCATCCTGGGGCTGCAGAAGGTCCCAAGGGTTTGGCTGTTCGCCAATTAAAGCGGTACGCGAGCTGGGTTCAAAACGTCGTGAGACAGTTTGGTCCCTATCTGTTGTGGGCGTAGGATATTTGAGAGGAGCTGCTTCTAGTACGAGAGGACCGAAGTGGACAAACCTATGGTGTTCCGGTTGTTCTGCCAAGGGCATTGCCGGGTAGCTACGTTTGGAAAGGATAAGCGTTGAAAGCATCTAAACGCCAAGCCTCCCTCGAGATAAGATATCCCAATGAGACAACCCGAAGATGACGGGTTCGATAGGCCGGGTGTGTAAGCGCAGTAATGTGTTGAGCTAACCGGTACTAATAAGTCCATCGACTTGACCCCTTTTTTTTCTCTTCAATCGCTTGAAGGTTCAAGCGCCGTTTATTACTCATAAAATTTGAGTCACTTTGTTATTGCTTGGTGGCAATAGAGGAGGGGGTACACACGATCCCATTCCGAACTCGTTCGTTAAGTCCTCCATCGCCGATGGTACTGCTCACAAGAGAGTGGGAGAGTAGGTCGCTGCCAAGCTCATTTTATCCGCCCCTTAGCGAAAGCTAAGGGGCTTTTTTTATATCCCCATTCATAATCCCCCTAAGCCCGAGCCCGAAATCTGCGGTTTGTGCAGTGCGGGTTTTTTTGCTGCTGCCGCAGCAACGGCACCTAGCCCCGGCTGGAGGCGCAGCCGGAACCCGGGGTATGGAAGTAGTGAAGTCCGCGCTGCGGAAGCAGTGCCGGCGGGCCCTTAGCGGTTTGGGCAGTGTTGGTTTTACATAGAGTTCAAGGCATATCGATTCGCCGGCGCTGCTCCCGCACCGCGAATCCCTCCTGCAAGCGTACCTCGGGTTCCGGCTACGCCTCCGCTCGAGACTAGATGCCGTTGCTGCTGCCGCAGCAAAAAAAATCACTGCACGGACCGCAGATTTCGGCGTGCTTCAACAGTGAGTAACACCTTTTGTATGCGAAGGTCGCGAAGGAGGGAAGGACACGCAAAGATTTTTTCTTTTGTGCAGCATCCTTCTCTCTACGAAGATGCGCATTCCACCCATCTAGGGATCAACAGGATAGATTTCAGTAGGAACTGCTGCTGGGTCAACTACCAAATCATAATGAAACCAGTCTGTTTTTGCAGAATCGTATTTAGAGTATAGTTTCTGTGCTTGATCGTTTTTGATACGTGTACACCATCTGATATGCGAAATTCCAATCGATCTAGAATAGTCTATAGCAAAATCTATTAGTGCTTTGCCAGCACCTTGGCCGCGAAAGTCATCGCGCACATAGAGATCATTGAGAATTGCAATGCGTTTAGCGCCTACTGAAGAATAGGAAAAATATAGGCTGGTATATCCAATATTGTTTTTTCCGATGCGGGCGATAAAAAAAACACCCTCACTCCCGCCTAAAAAATTCTGTAGGAATTTTAGGTTATGAGTGTGATTTTGTTTAGATTCATAGAACTCTTGATATTCACCAAGTAATTCGGCTAGTGATTCAACTGTTTTATTTGTTGCTGGGCTAATTTCTATTTTCATGATATTGCTCTAATTAAAAAGTTTTACTTAGCTTCTTCAAGACATTCAACCTCTATCCTGTGAAAGTGGATAGATTGACGTATCGTGCAGCAGTAGCGACTGCAAATCGCTGCTGCTGCCGTAGTAAAAAAACTACTGCACAAACCGCAGATTTCGGCGTGGTTCAACAGTGAGTAACGCCTTCGCGGTTCCTTCGCTTCTTCGCGTACAAAAGGTGCTACCCTAAGCCCTTAGTTTCTGAACCACGCCCAAATTTCCGTCAGAAATACCTGTGGGCAAAAGAAAATCGCAGCGTTACTGATGCGGTACCCAGCAGGTTTCTTTTGCTTCTAGCTTGTGGTTGACGAATCGGGCGGCCATGAAGAGGAAGTCGGAGAGGCGATTGAGGTATTTTAGAGGTTCTTCGGGACACGCTCCGCTTTGGCAGAGTGGAATGATCTGTCTTTCTGCGCCGCGACAGACGGTACGAGCCAGGTGCAGGGTGGCACCTGCTGGATGTCCGCTGGGTAGGATGAAGGTCTTGAGTGGGGGTAGTTCAGCATCCATTTCATCCATCCACTGCTCGAGGGCGAGGGTGGCTTCTTCGCCGAAACGAGTTTTTTCTTTTTTACGCTCGCTTGCTTCTCCCAAGGGAGTAGCTACGGCAGCTCCTAGATCGAAGAGGGTGTGCTGCACGGTTTCGAGCCGATGCCGAGCCTCTGCAAGGAGGGTGTGGTCGGCTGGAATTAGTGCGATAGCCATGCCTAGCGTGGAATTGCACTCGTCAATAGCACCCAGCGCTTCCATGTGATCACTGTTTTTCGGAACCCTCTTTCCGGTATAGAGACTCGTCTCCCCCTTGTCCCCCGTCCTCGTGTAAATCTTGCTGCTCATCGATTTCGACCCCTTCAATTTGTTGTTCTCTAGCCTGTCGGGGAGCTCGTGGTCCACGCAACAGCTTGGCGCTGATTTCTTGTCTGGTGCTTAGGTTGTAAAGGCGACCGGAGTTGCCTCTTTTTACGTGACCTTGGATCTCGATGCGATGGCCCACGGTCCAATAGCGGGCTTCGCGTCGCTCGAAGGGAGAAATCTTCCATACGGATCCATCTTCTAAGGTGAGGGTTTCTCCGCCGCGCCCAATCTTATCTATCGTATAGACTCTTGGCTCTCCAACTGTATTAGGTCCGCCTGTAAGCTCTGCCTTCACCGTTTGTGCAGTGCTCAAATTCTTGAGCTTGTAGTACTTGGAGACGCGGGAGGAGGGCTGGATCTCTATGCGGTGGTCACGGGACCAACGCCTGGTTAGACGTCGATCAAAGGGGGAGATTTTCCAAGTCGATCCGTCACTTAAATTTAGGTAGGTTCCGAGTCCCTCTATGCTCTCAATAGCTAGAATATTGGTGGTCTCTGCAGCGATTTCGTCGGAGCACCACTTGCTTAGCCACACCTCGAGATTTCGCAACTCCTGCGAGGAAACTTTATGGAGCCCGGAGCGACGAAACTGCTGCGGGGTCATTTCCTCGTGTAAATCAATTTTATCTCTCTGCTCGCCACTTCGCTGAACGCGACGTGCCCGCGGCGGGCGAAAGGTTTCGCTATAGCCGTCGGTGGCTATGAGTCCGAGCAAAACAAGAAGCATTAGCAGGCGAGGCATAGAGGTTTCCTTTCCTAAAATCCGTCCTGAGTTTATACGTGGGGATCTTTGCGGACAAGGTGGCATGCTAGAAGCTTTTGTACTGGTAGCAATTGGGATGTTGTTTCTCTATGGAGGAGCGGAAGCTCTAGTGCACGGGGCCTCGCGTCTCGCACTGAGCTTGGGAATCTCTCCTCTAGTCGTGGGACTCACCATCGTATCTCTTGGGACCTCACTGCCGGAGGCGGTCGCCTCTCTCCTCTCGCAGTTTGTCGGGGGCTCGGGAGATATTGCCCTTGGAAACGTGATTGGATCAAATGTGGCGAACATCGGACTCGTTGCCGGATGTGCTGCAGTCATTCGTCCCATTAAGGTAAATCATGAGCTGATCGTCCAAGAGAGCCTTCTCATGCTGGGAGTAACGCTTCTTTTACTTGCCCTGATGGCCTTTTGGTCGCTAAACCGTGTCGTCGGACTCCTTCTCCTCTCTCTCCTCGTGCTCTTTTTGGTGTGGCAGGTCACTAAAGCAAAAAATGGGCCCACTAAGGAGAAAATTCCACCTACGACTGCTGAGAAGATACGCGATATCGGCTGGCTTCTTTTGGGGTTATTTGGACTTCTCATCGGGGGCTACTGCCTCGTCACTGGTGCGGTCGCGGTAGCAAAGCACTTCGGCATTTCCGAACGTGTCATTGGACTGACTGTTGTCGCTTTGGGAACGTCTCTACCGGAGCTAGCAACTTCCGTTGTTGCTGCTTGGAGGGGACAAGAGGAGCTCTCCATTGGCAACGTCATCGGAAGCAACATCTTCAACATCCTCTTTATCGCCGGCGGGGTCGCCTTGATCACGCCCATCACTTTTTCTGCTAACCTGCTCTCAGTTGACGGGGTGGTGATGCTCGCTTTTTCTCTCATGCTATGGCTGATGATGTGGCGAGGGCACGGGATAAGTCGTAGCGAGGGTGTCTGCCTTCTATTGGGGTACGGCGGCTACGTCACTTACCTGTTTTGGGCTTAAACGCTGTAGGCTGTGTCGGAGCCTTTTCAATGTCTCCGGGTAGTGATTACGTGCTTCACAGAGCTCCTCGGCACGTTCGAGGTGTTGCCAAGCTTTGGGGAGATTGAGTCGATTCGAGTGAAGAATGGCGAGGTAATACTCCGCTGTGGGATCGTTCTTTTCGATTTCGTGGTACGCTTCCAGTGCCTCCAAAGCCTCCTTCTCTCTATGAAGCTGCAGCCAGCAGTTCGCAAGAGAAAACCAGGCAGAGCGAAATCGCGGTGTACGTTTTACAGTAGCCTCCAAGGCTTTTCTCTTCTTGAGAAGAGACTCACGTGTTTCGTCGACCTCCAGAAAAATGGTCTCGAGTCCTGCTAAATCTGCCTTGCCACCAAGATAGTCGCTGGCGGTAGTATGTCCGCTCACAGCGTCATCAGGCACTTTGTTGGCGATAGCCTCCAGAAGGAGGCGTCCCTGTTTTTCCTTTCCTGCAAGTAGGAGGTTATATCCAAGGAGTTCGGTAACAAGGGCGTCATCCTCCAAATAGAGTAGCGCCTTTCGGTAGCTCGCGATGGCGTCGTCGTGGCGCTTCTTTTTCCAGTGAACCGATGCTTGGTTGACGTGGGTGAGTCCAATGACTTCCTTTATCGAGCGGCGCTGTAGCGAGCGGGTGTTGACGCCTAGGTACTCTTTGTCGAATAGGCGGACCCCACGCGCTGTTGTCTCAATGTTGCGATCACCATGGCGAATAAAGATATGACCGG
>JBFIDQ010000148.1:0-7581 GCA_041603795.1 Chlamydiales bacterium | reverse complement strand
CTCGCGATGGACACCCTTGCCTTCAGCTAACTGTTCCCCCCTTCGGGCCAGTAAGGGACTTTCACCCTCTAGTTCGTTGCCATGCCGGGCACACCTAAGTGCCTCTGCTGCTGCCGCAGCAAAAAAGCACGCACCGCACAAGCCGCATATTTCCGTCACAAGACCTTGTGGGTAAAAGTATGTTACCGTCTTTGCGTTCGAAAAAACGTAGACGATCGCAAACTGTTGCACAATACGCTTAACCTGCGCAATCGTCAGGGCAATCGTGCCAGCAGTAGAAAAATAGCAACTCGTCCGCTACTATGGTCTCATGCGCGAACAAGACGACTCCATAAAGAATGCGGTGCAATGCGTATTAGAGAAGATTCCATCGATCCAGGGAATTTATCTCTTCGGCACATTCGGCACCCCCTACCAGCGAAAAGATAGCGACCTCGATCTAGCGATCCTCTCCTCACAACGCATCGATGCTTTAACACTGTGGAAATTAAGCCAAGATGTTGCGGCGGCCATCCACCGCGATGTGGACCTCGTGGACTTGAACGCTGCATCCAACCTCATCTCCAGCAAGATAGGTCAGCTTTTAAAAAACATGGTGGGATTTCGCAATGTAGCGGTGCATGGCTATCAAAAAGTGAATCTTGATGTGGTGCGGAATATTCTAGCGGAGCACCTGACGGATTTTGAGCTCTTTGTCGAAGAAATGAAAACTTTTTCTTCTGTTTAGAACAGACCTTCATTGATGAGCGCGTTGGCCACACCCGCAATCGCGTCGGGACCATAACCATCCTCAGCTAGGATCGCTTCCACTCGCGCCACCTCATCGTCGCGAGAGTCTGGCATGGCCGTTAGCATCGCCGTATAGCGCTTTAAATCTTCTTCACTGACCGTCACGTCGTCTTTCTCCGGGTTCCCCGCTTCGCTCCCTCTGATCTCAACTCGATCCGGTTCGCGCGGCGTCGTCGCTTTCAGGTCTTCACCTTCAAGTGACTGCTTCGCCGTTTTTTTGAGCTGCGCGTTTTGTGGCGCCTTAGCGGTGATGTCGTTAATCTCGGCCATTATTGTGACCCTTCTTAGTTATCGGAATAAACCCCGAAGTTTTCACTCACTCAAACCCCAAACTGGGGATTATCTATTTCAGCGTAAAGGGGCTACCTTCCGCGATTTTCCATCTTTTTGCTTAGCTTCTTCCTCTCTCAGCTCCTGCACCACCTCGAAATTGTTCAGACGAGCCTCCCCGTAGGAGTTGGCAAGCGTGTAAAAGACGAAGTTTGCAAAGAGGGTAGGACGTATCCTTCCTACCTCGAAGTGATTACGCACATCACCACCGGCAATGCGGGTATTCCACCAGTAACGCATGGCGTTCACAACTTCTGCATCGTCCGTGTCGAATACGTGATCAAAAGCCCAAACACGATCGCCGCTATTGCTGTCGTAGAGATATGCCTTAAGCTTCAGTCGCATAGGTGGGTAAGGATGAAACTCATCGACACTCACCTGCAGAACGCCCTCAGCGTGGTAAGTGATCCCCACCTCACCCAGCTTCATTCGATCAAGCGTCCCCGTATCGAGGTCAATTACACGCCCTGACGTCGCCGCAAAGTGGCGATCGTAGAAGATATTGAAGTAGTTGAACTTTCCGAAGTTGCGCACCAGTGAGGTCGTGAGCATATCGCGGTGAAACTCCACGCTATCGTGCTCCATGAAGTTATCCAGCGGCATGAGAAGCACGTTGCGGATATCGGAGTGATCATAGCCTGGGTTGGCGTACACGTTATTGACCGCCATCGGCTCACCCGTTGGGATCTCCCGCTGAACCTTTGCGCAGCCAGAAAGCGCCAAGCAAAATAAAAATAGGGAAATACGAACCATGGTTGCTCTCAGCAGTTTCGATCACCCCAGACATAGCATAGAGTCACTGTGTAGAGCAACTACAAGTTAATGATGCCCGTCTTTTGTAGGAGAATCGCCAGTACAGCGACTGGAGCGAGCCAGCGAATAGCGAAGTGCCAAGGGCGCCAGAGCCAGCCGAGGGTGCTTCCCTGAACCAATTCCTTACGAACCTTCTCGCTGTCTAGAATCCACCCTACGTAAATCGCTAGGAAGAATCCGCCAAGGGGCAGCAACCAGACGGCAACCAACGAGTCGATCGTGTCGAAAAAGTTCCGACCATACAAAACTGTCCAGTTTCCAAAAAGCAAGTCACATTGTGATAGCGCACTCGGAATTCCAAACAAAAAGGCTGCCGCACCAACAACAAGAGTTGCCTTCTTTCTATTCCACCCGAAGAGGTCGATGAGGTTGGCCGTAACCACTTCAACAAGGGCTACTGCGGAAGTGAGGGCGGTGAAAACGAAGAGGACGAAGAAAGAGGTGGATATCATCAGCGCCCCTGGCAACTTCGCAAACAACACGGGAAGGACTCGAAAGACGAGTCCGGGTCCCTGCTGCAACTCGGCCCCAAAAGTGAAGACAATGGGAAAAATCATGAGTGCTGCCATCAGAGAGACCACGATGTCCATCGCACCGATGATGAAACTCGTCTTGATGATGTCATCTTCTGGCCGCATGTAGCTACCGTAGGTAATCATGATCCCCTGTCCGAGACTCAACGTAAAAAATGCCAAGCCGAGAGCCTCTAGCGCACTAGCCGGAGTAAATTCAGCAAAATCGGGATAAAAGATAAACCGTACAGCTTCGCCAAACCCGTCGAGAGTCATGCTATAACCCAGCAAACCAACGAGCAACACAAGAAGAGAGCTCGTCATGATTCGACTCCACTGCTCAATTCCTTTACGGATCCCGTTGTAAACAACGCCAACGGTCACAGCCATAAAGACTAGGTGCCAGAAGAGCGTGATATCCGGTGAGGAGGCAAGCAGATCGAAGGTTCCGGAAATTTCTTCTGGGGTGCGGCCGACGTAAAACTGGTTAAGTGACATCAACACGTAGTTCATGCCCCATCCTGCGATGACACTGTAATAGGACATGATGAGAAACGATGAGGCGACTCCCATCCAGCCGACGATGCGCCACGGCGTTCCCGCTCCTGAGTGATGAGTAAACGTCCCTACCGCACCGCGCTGTGCGGATCGCCCCAAGGACAGCTCTGCCATAAACAGTGGAATTCCGATAAAAAAGGTGCAGAAGAGATAGATGAGGATGAACAGACCGCCGCCATTTTGTCCGGCAACATACGGGAACTTCCACAGAGTCCCTAGGCCAATGGCGGATCCCGCCGCGGCCATAATAAATCCAAGTCTCGAACCCCAGTGCTCACGTTGTTTTTTCATAATGATTATTCGGCGATGAACGTCCTCTGTGTCGTGCCTCCCTCGCCCACAGGTATGTCGAGGCGATTGCGGCAACGCGGGCAATTTCCGGCATAAGCGGTGCCCTGTTTATTCTTGTAGATCCGAGAAAATGCGCCACAGCATTTCCAATAAATGCTAAGAAAGGCTCTCGGACTTTGTTCTTTTTTCCGCATAAGAAACAAGAAAGAGTATCACGTTCATCCAATTACAACAATAGCCGCTTGGGGGAATATCGCCCCATCCGCTATCATGCCGATTGTATCATGAGGAGGAAAATCATGCATTGTTTTCTTGGAAACCTTCACCTTGAAGCGGCAGTAGTCGGCGCGGTATGCGTCGTTTTTATGGTTTTGATGGTGGTTGCAGGGGTGAAGCAGCACGTCAATGATGAGCAGTAAGGTTCGACTGAGCGACACCACTTACCTCGTCGGATCCGGCAAGGGGGGCGTTGGAAAATCTACAGTGACGGTCAATTTGGCCATTGCTTTGGCAGCTCTCGGACTCAAAGTAGGCCTTCTCGACGCCGATGTGTATGGTCCGTCGGTTCCATGTATGATGGGACTCCGACGCCTCTCCCCTCCGCGGTCGGGTGAACGAATTCGCCCGTTTCAAAAATTTGGTGTGAGCGTGATGTCTGTTGGCTTCTTCTTTGAGGAGTCGCGGTCACTTGTCTGGCGCGGCCCCATGCTACACTCCATGCTGGAGCAAATGATCACGGGTGTCGAGTGGGGCGAGCTCGATATTCTACTAGTGGACCTCCCTCCGGGAACGGGTGATGTCCCAATTACTCTGGCAAGCCTCTTTCATGTCGATGGTGCGCTTGTGGTCACAACCCCCCAAGAGGTGGCCATTTTGGACGCAATCAAGGCGATCAATAGCTACCACCAGCTGCAGCTGCCGCTGATCGGAATCATTGAGAACATGTCGGGATACGCGGTTCCTGGAACGGAAGAAACTCATTTTATTTTTGGTCAGGGAAAGGGTGCGGAGCTTGCGGAGCGTATGGATTCCGAACTCCTAGGCACGATTCCCTTTCTTCCCGCCATCGGGGCTAACGCTGACTGCGGCGTTCCGGTAGCGGTCAATCAAGGTGACGACAAAGCGGGGGCTCATTTTCACGCCCTCGCTGAATGCGTCATTCGCAAACATTACGTGGAGCAATAGCATGGTAACGACGGGAAAAATCGATTCTGAGACGCAAGCGCAAGTCGATAAGTGGCTTGCTGGAGCGATTGACGAGGGAACAAAAAATGAGATCCGTAGACTGCAAAGGGAAAACCCGTCTCAACTTGTCGATGCTTTTTACACGACGCTCAAATTCGGTACGGGCGGACTCCGTGGGGTGATGGGACCCGGAACGAATCGAATGAACACGTATACGGTCCGCGCAGCAACACAAGGCTTAGCCAATTATCTCAAAAGTGAGGTAGATGGACAAAAATCCGTTTTCATTGGCTATGACTGCCGAAAGAATTCACCTGAATTTGCGAGGGACGCTGCACGGGTCCTCGCGGGAAACGGAATCAAGGTCTATCTCTGCCCCGAGTTACGCCCCACTCCGTTCGTATCGTTCGGATGTCGCGAGAAGGGATGCCAGGCGGCGATCATGGTTACGGCGAGTCACAATCCACCTGAGTACAATGGGTATAAGGTCTACTGGGACGACGGGGGCCAGATTCTACCACCGCACGATAAGGGAATCATTGACGAGGTGGCTAAGATCACTGACTTCTCACAGGTCCAGTTGGCCACAGATGATTCGCTGATTGAAACGGTGACACCGGACCTCGACGAGGCGTATCTATCAGCCTTAGATGAGCTGCAGTTCTATCCGGAGGAGAATAAGGAGCATGGACGCGACCTCAAGGTTGTCTTTTCTAACCTTCACGGAACGGGAATCACTCTCATCCCACAAACTCTCAAGCGCTGGGGATTCACCAGCTACTACGATGTCGAATCACAAAAAGAGCCCGACGGCACGTTCCCAACGGTATCGTCGCCTAACCCGGAGGAGCGAGACGCGCTAAAGCTTGGTATTGAGCGACTCAATGAGGTCGATGGCGATCTGCTTTTGGCGACGGATCCGGATGGGGATCGCATGGCGGCGGTGGTTAGGGACGGGAGCGAGGTGACTCTTCTCAACGGAAACCAAATTGCATCAATAGCCCTCTGGCACATCTGTGGCGCGTACAACGGCAAGCTTCCTAAGAAGGCGGCATTCGTCAAGACCATCGTCACCACGGAACTCCTAGCTGCCATCGCCGAAGATCACGGCAGACCTTGTGCAAACGTGCTCACGGGCTTCAAATACATAGCGGAAAAAATCCGCGAGTGGGATGAGAGCGGCGAATGGGACTACCTCTTCGGCGGAGAAGAATCGTATGGCTACCTCCTCGGTACGCATTCGCGCGATAAAGATGCGGTGATTGCATGCGCTCTGATCACGGAGGCGGCATCGCACGCGAAACGTCAGGGCAAAACTCTTGTGGACCTGCTCAATGAGCTCTACGAGCGCTACGGAATCTATCGCGAGACACTAGTGTCGATAAAATTCCCGGAAACCCGAAAGGGACGTGAGCAAATGGCGTCAGCACTCAGCGCTCTGCGCTCGGAGCCGCCAACGGAATTTGCTGGGGTTGCAGTGGACTCCATAGAGGACTACTCGACGGGGGTAAAAACTTGGAGTGATGGTCGAACGGAGGAGCTCGTACTTCCGAAATCTGACGTGTTGCTTTACTGGCTAGCGGACAAATCTAAGCTTGTGGTGCGACCCTCTGGAACGGAACCGAAGGTAAAGGTCTATTGCGGAGTCGCGGGGAAGGAGTCGATTGAGAAATCTGATCAACACGCAAGCAATCTTGTAGCGGCTCTACAAGAGCGATTGTCGTGCTAGCACGATTCAATCAGAGACACGCGATCATTTTGATCGCGCTGACCCTTATCTGGCACATTGCCCTGCGACTTTTTGCCAGCAGCACTTTGGAGCTTGATGACGCCGAGCAGGTGTTCCATGTGATGAATGGACTCTCTCTCGGTTACCAACTCGACCAACCTCCGCTCTACACCTGGTTGGTATGGGGCACCTTTCAGGTATTTGGTCCCTCTATTTTTTCACTCACCCTCGTCAAATATGTCCTGCTCATCGCCACCTTCTGGCAGGGTTTTCGCATCAGCGCGCTGCTTTTTAAGAGGGAGGATTTGCGCCTTTATGGATCGATGGCGCTTCTTCTGATATGGATCTTCGCCTATCAATCGCATGTGGGGTTTTCGCACACCATTATGCTAGGGCTGGCTATCCTATCCACACTCGACGCTCTCATTCGCTTCAAGCAACGGGTGTCGTGGGGCGCCGCTACCTATTTGGGCTTAGCGGTTGGTGTTGGACTGCTTTCCAAATACAGCTACTTGCTGTTTTTGGCTCCGCTTTCCATGGCGGCTCTATGTGTACGTGACTACCGTCACGCTCTGCTTACTCAACATGCTCTCTCAGCCTTGGCCCTAGCCCTCATGCTAGCTACCCCTCACCTGACCTGGGTGTACGTCGAATTCGGGCGGGTCTCTTCGCTAGTGGCGACGAAACTCTCGCTTCGTGACGTCACAGCGAACAAGGGAACGCTCCACTCACTTTATAAATTGACCAAAAGCGGCGGATTCTTTGCACTGCCTATGGCGCTGGTACTTTGCGCGGCACTGCCCTCTCTCTTCAAGAAACGACGCCAACGTGATGCCGAGGAGATGCTGCTCACACGCTTCTACCAGATTCTTCTCGTAGCAGTGCTCAGCCTCGCCTGCTTTTACTACATGCCTACCGTAAGACCACGCTGGTTCCACCCGTTTTTGCTCGTGCTCCCCTTTTTCCTCCTCCTACGCGCACGCGACGTGCCAGCTCACCGCTACTCGAAGCTACTAGTCGTGGGATCGACGATCCTTTGCTCCGTTGTCGCAGCAGGGTATCACTTCGAAACCTATGTGTTGGCCCCCTATTTTGGACACGGAGGTAGGCCCAATCGTCCCATCATGGCCACCCTAGCGGAACTCCCAGATGGGTGGGATAAGCGGTCACAGATTTGCGTACCTGACCGTTTTCTTCTGCCACATCTTTATCTCTACCAACCAACTCTACTGCCGCTACGCTCCTTTGCTGAAATCGACAAACAGCGCGATTGGGTGGTTCTCTGGAATCACCAAGCCGTAGCGCCTCAAGGACTAACAGAACCCATTATACGCACCCTCGTGATGAAAAATGGGGTGACGTATCCAATCTATT
>JBFIDQ010000147.1:0-7583 GCA_041603795.1 Chlamydiales bacterium | reverse complement strand
TGCCAAGCATGTCGAATCATAGATTCCAGCTCTGGAAAATGAGGCTTCCAGCTTAGCTCGTGCGCAGCGAAGGCTGCGTCGGAAATCAGAGTAGGAGGGTCGCCGACAACGCGGTCACCCAGACGGCGCTCAAGTGACTCGCCTGTCACCTCCTCCGCCATATCAAGCACCTGCTTGACGCTGAATCCTTGCCCATTGCCTAGATTACACGTAAGCGACTCCCCTCCATCAAGCAACCTCTCCATCCCCAGAAGATGCGCCTGACCGATGTCGGCTACGTGAATGTAATCCCGCACACATGTCCCGTCAACAGTCGGGTAATCGGTTCCGTTTACGGTAATCGCGCATTTTTCAATGAGGCTTTTGAGGACGATCGGAATAAGGTTAGCTGACTGCGTCTGTTTGTTCCGCACTTCGCCTTTAGGGTCGCCTCCCGCAGCATTGAAGTAGCGAAAGATACACGACTGAATGCCATGGGCGATCTCGAAATCTGCTATGATTTTTTCAACGAAGAGCTTGCTCTGCCCATACGGATTGATTGGCGCCTTCGGGTGGGCCTCATCAATTCGGTCCGATTGCGGATTGCCGTAGACAGCCGCCGTCGAAGAAAAGATAAGCTTATCAACGCCGTGCTTCACCATTGCATTGAGAAGGTTGAGCGTTCCACCTACGTTATTTTCGTAGTACATCGCCGGCTTTTGCACGGACTCACGCGCATCAATAAAAGCTCCAAAATGCATCACCGCTGAAAAATCATTCGACCCAAATACAGTCTCCAGATCTCCCGGGTTTCCTGTGTCCCCCTGGACCCACGTTCCCAACGGATGCAATTGCGGAGTGCTTCGACTGTAATTGTCGAAGACCACCGTGTCGTATCCGCTGTTATGAAGCATTTTGTTTGCAATTGACCCGATGAACCCTGCGCCGCCGACCACAAGAATCTTTGATTTCCCCATGAGAATTCCCCTAGTTTTGACTGATGGTATCCGAAATAGATCTTTGTTGTATAATGATCGACGTGTAGCCCCGAAGAGGACCATGGTTAGCAAAAGTTGGCGTTCCGACGGTAAGCTTAGCTTGCGTTTTGCCAAAGAAAAGGGGTTCTTTGATCAGAGCCGCGCAATCAGCCTAGCCATCGGCCTGTTTCTAGCAGGCTGCCTCTTTTTCCTCGTGCATTTTCGCGAGGTAAAGGTGGAGACCTTGGAGCTCGGCACAACGGCCGAGCGCTATCTCGTCGCTCAAATCGATTTTCAGTTTCTTGACCAAGAGGCGACGCAGCTGCATCGGCAAGAGGCGTCACGTGACATCGGAAAAATTTTCTGGATCCCTTCGAAGGAGCTTCACTCGAAAGCCTCCAGGGAGGAGGAACTACTTCGCAAGGATGAGGGGTGGCGCAGCGAGGTAAAGGGAAGCACCTTTACTGAGATGCGTGACGGACTCGACCGCATTGAGGAGTTCCTTCGGAAGCTCCGCTTCACGGATCCGCGAACGATCCAGAAGATGAGAGAGGTCGAAAGCAATACCGACAGCTATTTGGTCCTTCAACCCTCTGAAGAGGGCGCCTTTTTCCTTCCTAGTCGCGTCTGGAAACATATCGAGCTTTCACTTGATAATGCGGATTTCCATCGGGAGACCACGGACTACTGGATTGCCCGTTTTCAATCGGAACGCTGGTCACTTGAGGACGATGTTGCCACTCAAACGGAGCTTCGTACATCCGTGGAGAGCCGCGTACCGAACCGCTATACACGTGTGAGCGCTGGAGATCGCATCATCGACCAAGGGGCGCGGGTCACACCGCGCCATATGGCGATGCTGCAGGCCATGAAAAAGGGTATGGCGGAGCGCCGCAACCTCTGGCACCCGTCGACTCTTCTTGGCAGTCTCCTGATGACGGCGGTGCTCATGTTTGTCTGCTTCTCCTACTTCCGGCATAACTTTCCATCACTCGCCACATCAAATCGAATGCTCTTTCTCCTTGGTTTGATCGTCCTGATGACCCTTGGACTCTCTAAGGTCACCGAATTTTTACTCCTCACTACTTCAACAAGCCTCGTAGAAGCGGTCCGTTATCCCCTAGTCGTCCCTTTAGCAGCCATCCTGCTCTGCAGTCTTTTTTCTTCGGAAATCGCGACCTTCGTGACGGTTATTTTGGCGGTGATCCTAACGATGACGCTAGCCGTGGAGCGCCAGGGCTTCCTTATCCTCAATATTGCGCCGTCGATCTACTGTATCCTGATGGTGCGCTCTCTGAGTCAGAGAAAGGAGATCTTTGCGGTCTGTCTGAAGGCGTGGCTGATGTGTGTCGCAATCATTTTCAGCTTCCACCTCTACCTGAATACGATGTGGAGCATGGGAATCGTTACCGATCTGATCACTTCCGCGGCGTTCATGACGTTGACGGCCGTATTGGGGGTCGGACTCCTTCCCCTCCTAGAATCGGGCTTCCATATTCTAACGGATGTGGCGCTCATGGAGCAGATGGACCCCAATCGAGAGATTCTACGAAGGCTATCCATTGAGGCCCCAGGGACCTATCAGCACTCACTGGTTGTAGGAAATCTCTCCGAAGCCGCTGCCGTAGCCATCGGTGCTCACGGCCTCTTCTGTAGGGCGTCGTGCCTGTTTCACGACATCGGCAAGCTGACGACTCCGCATTACTTCACGGAGAACCAGCAGGGTGGTTTGAACATGCACCAACTGCTCACTCCACTGGAATCGGCCAACGTGATCATTGCCCACGTGACGGAAGGGGTCTCGATGGCCCGCGAGCTGAAGCTCCCTGAGCAGTTCATTGACATCATCAAGGAACACCACGGCACGACGCTTACCTACTACTTCTACCACAAGCAGCTGGAGCAGATGGGTGCGGATGAGTCACTTGTCAATGAAGCGGATTTTCGCTATAGCGGACCCAAACCTCGCAGTAAGGAGTCGGCCATCATCATGATTGCAGACACCTTCGAAGCGGCAAGCCGTTCCCTTGACAAAGTGGATCACCAGCTCCTAACCGAGCTCATAGAAAAGTTGGTTTCTGGCAAGGCAGAGGATGGTCAGTTCGACGAATGCGATCTCACTTTCCACGAACTGGGCATTGTCAAACGGACCATGGTCAAAACCCTCGTCGCCTCTCGCCACTCGCGCATCAAGTACCCCGAACCGGAACAAGCGGAGGCGTAGCAGGCGATGCTTGCACTCATCACAGGCGCCTCTTCCGGCATCGGAGAGGCACTCGCACACCAGCTAAGTGCTAAGGGTTACGAGTTGATTGTAACGGGTCGCAACCGTAAGCAACTCGACACGCTACCAGGGGAAACACTCGTTGCCGATCTTGCAAAGGACACCTCGCCAGTTGTCGAGATTCTTCGCACGCGCGCTCCCGATCTAGTCATCAACAACGCAGGATACGGGCTTTATGGTCACGCCCTCTCGCGGCCTACTGAGGAATCGCTGGAGATGCTGCGACTCAATATCATGGCAGCAACAGAACTTACCCTTGAGGGAGCGCGGGCCATGCAGGCCGCGGGGAAGCAGGGAACCATTCTCAATGTTTCATCCGTTGCTGGGTTCTTCACCTTCCCACATTTCAGCCTCTATGCTGCCTCTAAGACCTACGTGACCCAGCTCTCTCGCTCACTCGATTTTGAATTTCGCCCGCAGGGCATACGCGTGCTGGCTGCTTGTCCCGGACAGGTGCGCACGGGATTCCGACAGCGCGCCGGTGGCGACCAAGGGGAGAGCAACGGATTCGAAGTAATGAGTGCGGAATACGCAGCTCGTCGCATGATCCGTCAGATCGATCGCGGTCAAGGCGTAGCCACCTTCCACTGGCCCTACCGCCTCTTGCGAGTGATCTATGCCCTGCTGCCCTTCCGCAAACTGAAGCTTCGCTTCCTTCGCAACAGCATTAACGAGCGCTACCCACACCGCTAACACATCGACAAGCATTGACCAACGCTCGATACCCCACATAGGCAGCCGCGATTGCGGTAGTAACCACGGAAGACAAAGCGACGGGCATCGGCGGTATTGACGTGCCATGGAGCTCTCTGGCGAAGTAAAGATGGGTGGGTGCAACGGTTGCCCACATGACCCCATTTAGGTCGAGCGCACTAGCCTTCGCCCATATAGCGTCGGCTCTCGGCGCCACGCTATATTGTCCCTGAAAATGCTCTAGGCTGGTGTAGTGGACCTTCCCTCCCGACAGCTCATAGGCCTCCTGAATAAAGTCGATGCAATTGTACCCGCCTACCCCCGTAGTGCTGTAGGCATGCTTCGAAGTAACAAACTGATACACCTCGCGAGCTCGCTCTTCTCCAATCACAACCTCTTGTGAGATGAGTGGCGCAAAGACGCCCCCACGATTTCGACAAGTAGGAAACTCGCTAAAGACCCTCCCTTCCGTCGGCAGAAAGAAGCTTCCGAGGCTCATATTCCCTGTTGAAATGGCGCACGCACCGGGTTCATCACTAGCTGTGGTGAATCCCATCGCTGGATAAAAACTAAAATGGTGATCATCTACGGCCTGGTCATGCTCGCCACATGCCTCACAGTTGAGTGTGCCATGTCCGTGATGATCACCTAAGCTTAGGGTTAGTGTGGCGGTCACAGCAATCCCCCCCTTGGCCTATAGATATGCACCGGCTCCTGAGTCATTAGTTTTCTCACAACATCAACCCCGCTCTGATCCAGCTCCTTGAGCCACCTAATCGCCGCCTGGTCCTTCTCACTACCCCAGCGAATGGCCCCTGCTGCGATATTCCATTTAATTTTTGTCTCAAGAGAATCTTGCGGAACAGGAAACTGTCTATACATATAAGCAAGCTCATGGATTCCATCCGGGTGACCCCGTTCAGCTGCAACCTTAAAGCAGCGAACCGCGGCGGCGTTATTCGGCGCCAAACCGTTTCTAGCATAGAAAAAGTCATTTCCCAAAGTCACGAGCTTCGCACTGGAAAGCCTCTCAAGTGCAGATGAGCATTTCCTTGGAGGGCGTTTGGGCCAGCCTCGAACTTCCTTGACGAGATCAAATCTTCCCTTTTTTCTGAGACAACTTTCGAGAGAGAGAGGCTCCTGCCTATCTTTTATCGCACGAAACAGGCGACGAAGGGCGGTGTTGATGAGTACGTGCCCAGTTTTTTTAGGTCTCACCGAGGTCGTAACGAATCCAACCCCTCTACTGTCCTGGCAATGCTCTAGGATGGAGGTGAGAAGCTTGAAGCAAATAGGATTCTGATGGTGTGCAGTCAACAACTGGATCGTCGGCACAGGAAACTGGCCCTTTGGGGAAGAGATGGTGATGTGCTCCGTTCCGTCAAACTCCGCCTTTTCAGCCAATGCCTCAGCCAACTTCAACTTTCCCATAACCAGTGCCATGGACAGGAGGTCGCCCTCAATTTTGGTGCGCTCCTTATCATCGCTAATGATCACCGACTCACTAATCTCATCCGCTCCGTTCTCAGCCATCCTCTTGAAAAGCGTAATCGATCTCTCTTCAAATGGATCGAACAGCAGTGAACGATAGCCATCATGCTCTCGCGACCAAATAGCAAAGGCAAGCTCGTGTTGCCCGTGAATGAGAGCGTAAAGAAATGGGCTCGCAAAAATCCCACGATCGCTGTAGCAGTCGAGAAGAGAGAAGCTTTCGGGTCCGAGTGCCTTTCTTAGTCCCTGCAGGGCCTCAAGCTGGCCCCTCCGGATCATACTCATGATCAGATCTGGCAGCTCCGTCTCACCGTAAGCAGTCACTAGCTTCTCATAAAAGTCAGCAGACACTGGCGCCTTGATCCGTTCGCACATCCACTGCTCAAAATCATAATCGCCAACCGCTTGTCGGATAGCTGACAACGCAGTGCCATCACCGACCTCACCAATTTTGCTAAGCAAACGATGAGCGGAAATCTCTCCTTTGCTGTACTTCTCCGTGAGGTGCTGCGAGTAGGCAGCGCGGATCGACGGATCAATAGCCGCCAGCTCACCTAGAACGTTCAAATAGTCTGACCCTGGAAACGGATCACCATCCTTAACATGAAACTTTGCCAAGGCCGCCTGAAAGGCCTCATTCTGTCCAGCGAGAGCCCTGCAGTAATCCAAAAAATCCGGGCACTCAACTTGCGAATGCTCCTCCTTGTACACATCAAAAAAGGCATTGACCTGAAACTCGCTTAGATCAGCCATCTTCATAAGGATCCGCCTCTCAACAGCCTTACGGACCCGCAGCACCACCTCATTTAATTTTTTTTCAGGAGTTGTTGCTTTGACAAGTTGTACGCGGAAGGCAAGAAGCTCCAAAGTTGAAGGATTATCCTCGAGCCTTCTCATCTGCTCCCTTTCGAACTTAGGGATTTCTTTCGCAGGTTCAAAAGCGGGGCCAGACTCCAGGGGGATAGCCTCTGGGGGGTGGTCCAGAGCGTAACTCCGATCTAGCATCCCATAATCATCTGTCTTTCGAGTGAACAAGCTGCGAATACCAAAGCTCATAACAATAACTCCTTGAATTAGATACGACCCGCGACCTTACCGACCCACGTCTTTTTTTGTCTATCGATTCAAGGAGCTTATGTAATTAGTTTCAGGATTTTTCCACGGCGCCCGTGCGAACTTTCGCATGAAAAGCCACGGCGAGCATAACCCCAAGGAGAGCATATGTTCCAGGCTCAGGAATTGGCACTGGTGCCGCAACCAGCATGAGATCATCCATGCCGAATGACTCGTTGGCACTTGTAAGAACGCTTGAACGAAAGATCAGCTCCTCTACTGTTTCTCCAGCAGTCGCATAGAACCCAAGAAATGTGGGCGTATTCATAGTGATATCCAGAGTCGCTATTGGCGCCCCCCCAGACATTAGGAAGACGTCAATAACTCCTTGTTCGACACCATCAAACCCCCTAAAAGATCCGCCCCATGCGCTCACAGGCTGTGTGAATGCCAGCTTGACCTCGATATCATCAAGGACCTCAGTCGTGTTTAATGCAAACAGATTCACATTCATCAAAGCAAAGTTCGAACCATTAGGGCTGTTGCCTCCTGGATCCGGATACGGCAATACATCAACAAAATTGTTAAAAGGGTTCGTTCCCGGGCCAATCTCCACAAGGGACATGCTCCCTCCACCAAGAGATACAGGGCCGTCTGCTATCCGAAATGGCGTGTCCACCATAAAACCTTCAAAATCTTCCATGTGGGTGATGTTGCCGTTTCCACCAATCCCTGCTACCCAGGTAGGTTTATCCTCAGTTACAACGATGGCCGATCGTAGTTCGGTGGAGGCAAACATCAAAATGGTTGCGGCTAAGGCGCTTGAAATAAAAAAATTGTTGTAATTTAAAACTGATCTCATCTGTATATCCTCGATTCAAGTTAGGCGGTGTCGTTGGGTAATAAAACGGACAGTTCTATCACCTACTCTAGGGTACCACCTATAGCGCTATATGTAAAGAATATTTTTTAAAATGTAGTTGCAACATGAAAATGTCCCCTCTTTTGCAAAGTAGAAATGTCCCCTAAAACCAAAATCCCCATAGGTTGAGGCTTGGAGAGCCTTTCCAACCCAAGGAGGATTGAATGCAGGAGGACATACTGAT
>JBFIDQ010000146.1:0-7689 GCA_041603795.1 Chlamydiales bacterium | reverse complement strand
CGGGCCCCTGCTTTTTTTGAAACTATGCTAGCGATTCAAATCAGGTCAATTTGTCGCACTTCGCTGTTGAAAGGGCGCTTTATTATTAGTCACTTGCTGGTCTGGTGGTCGTGACTTTACGTTTAGCGTTCTGGCTGCACTTTCCATATTTTCCCTTTTGATTAGTGTGGGAGGTGTTCATTTTAGGCCTGATGCTGCCTTCTATTTGCTTCCATTTAGAGCGCGGGAACTTTTGCTAGGGGCTCTTTTGGCGATACGAAATCTAAAACCCGTTCGAAGTCAAATTCTTTCAAATTTATATGGATTTGTTGGTATTGCTTTTATTTTAATTTCAATTGTTTTTTTACGACTCTTCGACGCCTTTTCCTGGTCTATCTGCTTTACTACCTTGTTTTGGGGCTGTATTTCTAATTTACACTGGAGCAGAAAAACAGGGGGCGATGTACAGGATCTTATCAGTTTGGCCGCTGCCAACAATTGGTCTTATGTCATACTCCCTCTATCTTTGGCACTGGCCTATATTGGCTTATCTTCACTACCTTTTTGGTTACACTCTTACAATGGAAATGAAGATAGGTGCAGTTGTTGCGACAGCATTTTTTTCTTACCTGTCTTTGCATTTTATAGAGACCCCATTTCGCCGGGCGGGTTCACAACTTGCCGGATGGAAGGTTGTAGGTGTGGCGGTTGGCACCCCACTTCTTCTTGTCGTTGGAGCATTTGTTATCCGCTTAGGTGAGGGGCTTCCCTTTAGAATCCAGCCGTCTCTTGTTGCAGCGGTGAAAAAGGAAGTGCTAGATCGAAAATTTTTATCCGACAAAAGCAAGCCTATGGTTCCAATAGGAGCGGTTAGAAAAGAGGCGGAGGTGCGCCAGGAAGACTTTCTTTTTTTGGGGTGACAGTCATGCCCTTGCGATTAGCGGTCTGATTGATGAGCTTGCACAAGCCAAAGGGCTTGTTGGGCAAGCCGCCATTCGCTCTGCCACACTATCTGTGCCAGGAGTCTGGCGCCCCTCTAAGGTAAAATCAGGGGAGAGTGGGGCTGCTTGGAATGAACACGTTCTATCTTGGTTAATCGAAAAGAAGCCTAGGCATCTAATTCTATGTGCAAGGTGGTCTGTTAATCTGGATGGTCGTCCAAGTGGAAGTCTCGACCCAGTTATTGCGCCCCTTGGAATGAGCAACATCGAGCCTTCTTTAACCTATCGAGTGCTCGCAGAAGCTTTAGGAAACCTATTGAGACGGTGCGAGGCCATTGGAACGAAAGTGTGGATTCTAAAAGAGGTTCCTTATCAACCTAGGACCCCAGAACAGCGCATTGCTTGGGCCCACCTTTTCAAAGAGGAGCTGAATGTAAAGGGGGTCAGTTTGGCACAGCATGAACGTCACCAGCTAACCGTGGAAAAAACCTTTCAAATTCTCGATTTTCCATCGTTGAGATTCGTTGAACTTGCTACTCCCTTTTTTGCTGAGGATCGACATTCTCGCGTACTGGGAGGCGGCCAATCCTACTACCGAGATGATGATCATATTAGTAATGCGGGAGCTCGAGCAATGCTTTATCCGGTTTTATCGGATTTGTTTTCTGAAATAAAACTGATCGAGCAAGCTTCCGAAGATGAATTTTAGTCGATGGGATGTGGAAGTTGTGAGTTTTCAAACACTTTATGTATGAGTTCAATCGAACTGCCTGTGAGCTTTTTTTTCCAAGTTTCGGTCTTTGATAATGAGTTGTGGGTTAGTTTGCGCACGTGCTGTTCAATGGCAGGGCTCCAATCTAATTTGACGTGTTTGTAGAGGTTTCTGATTTCAGTGAGTGGATCTGCACAAATTTTTTCATAACTGACAGGTAGGTAAAGGGGGTGTTTTTTTAACGATTGGTATATAGTTTCATGTTGATATCGATACATCCATAATTCGCTCTCTACCAGTGAAGTTGTCTCTATTCGGCCAACAAAAGGTTGTGCCCACGAAGGGTTTTTTTTGGCAATTTGTGAGAGACAAAACTGGTTGCGTTCCAAGTGGGTCTTATGCTCTTCGCCCGAGGCAAATCGTTGCTCCCACGAATTAAGATAGCCCCCGGGGTGCCTAAAAAGATGAATAAGGGGAAGAGAACTATTGTTTACGTTTAGCCAGTTGAGGCAGCTTTGATTTGGTAGCCATTTGTAAACTTTTATTGCGTCTGTTAGTGCTTGTTTTTGGTAGAGGCAGGTGTTAGTTGGAATATGATTGGTGTTGTTGGCATCTCCAAGTCTCAGAAGTCGCAATACTCCCCGTCCTCTTTTGCTAAATATTAATCTATGCAAGTTTAGGCGTTTCGTGAAGGTGTGATAGAAATCTTTATCGACCAGAGAGGGTTTATCTCCAACGCCAGAGTATTGGGATAGCCAGTCGCATGCTCTTGGGAAGAGAGAGGATATCTCAGAAGGGTCAAGCTCTTCATTTAAGTTGTCCCAGGAGAAGGAGGCTCGTTCCGCCTCTTTGAGGCAGGGTGTTAGGTGGGGACTGCGCGGCGAGGAGTAAGCTAGCGGCCAGTCATATCTGCAAAAGGTGCTTGGACTGAGGTCAAAGACTTTGATAAGAAAATTTGATCCGGAGCGCCCTGTTGCTAATAGTAATACGGAATTTATGTTGGTACCCATGTTTGTTTTACCTGGACTCGTTTATTTTTTTTTGGGGCCCTTTGCGCATGAGAGAAGAAGCTCAATTCGCCTTTTAAATGTAAGCTCTTGCGCATGTTGAGTGGAAAAGTCCCTGGCTCTCATGCTATTTTCTGCGATCTGCTTTCTGTGCCTTGATAGGTAGATGATTTTTTCGGCCAGTTTTTTTGGTTGAGATATTGGAGAGATCCATCCGCTTTTCGAATGATTAACTATGCCTTTGAATGCGTCATTGTCAAACCCAATAATTGGCACGCCGCAGGATAACACCTCCAAATAAGTACAAGAGGGGTCACTTTGAATGTGGCAACAGATGAATAGGTCAATGTCGGATTTCATATGAGGCACCAGAACCGAGTGGAAATCTACGGTTCCGCGAAGAAAAACTTGATCCGTAAGTCCCAGAGACTCGATCTCATTTTGGAGTTGTTTATGTAACACTCCGTCACCAAATATTTCCATTGAAAAGGGTATCTGAGATTGTTTTAGAGCGAGTCCGATTCGAGGAAGAAACTGAGGTCCCTTTATGGAGATGAGGCGTCCGGAAAATGCAAGTCGAAGTGGTTCTTCTAGTTGACATCTCTTTTGCAGCCGCTGTTGCAACTCACCGCTGCTTGGAATTTGAGACTCGTTGATTCGTCCGTCAAAAAAAAGAAGCGGATTTGGAGATAGCTCCTTGTATGCTTCATAAGCTGGTGTGCCGTTACATTGTATTCCAATTGCCTGTGAAATTTTATCGCGAAGGTTGCGCTCAAACCAGGATTCATGCCAGGAGCGAGTTAGCCTTCTCAAAGGGTTTTGTATGCTGCTTGCCAAAATCGCTCGTCGGTTCGACAGTGGATTTTCTAACACGTAGACAACAGGAATACCGTGGCCAATGACAATGTCATGGATAGCGGTATTTGGCTTGGTAAGAAAAATAAGGTCGGGCTGTAGTAGCAATTCGCGATCAACCTGGGAAGCACTGGTTCTAAATGAGAGATTGCAAGGTAGTTCGCTCGGGTGAACCTCTACAGCATCCAGTTCTGTGGTTGTATTGCGTTTAGAAGTAGTCTCAAAAAAAACAGTTATTGCCCCTGGCCAGTGCTTGATGTATTGCAACAAGCCACTGACCATCTTCTTGGTTAGGATAAGTCTCCCAGCATTGGTTTTCTCGCAGGTAATAGTTGGGAAAAAACTCAACGATAAAGGCATTTTTAGTTCCAAATACTAAGTTTGTCTGCGGCGTTGTTTCGTTAGGTCCTGTTTGTTGGTACGCCCCATACCTGGTTTGCGTAGTTGCTAATGGTGCGGTCTGAGGAGAATTTGCCCATGTTTGCTACGTTGAGGATGGACTTGCGAATCCATCCTTCCTGATCGGCAAAGGCTGTCCCTACGCGATCTTGCGCGTCGATGTAGGGCTGGAAGTCAGCTAGGACGCTGTAGTAGTCGCCTCCTTCAATAAGCCCCTCGAGGATCGGTCGGAATAGATCCGGTTGGTTGGGAGAAAAGGATCCGTTGCGAATCATTTCGAGCACGTTGGCGAGCTCTGGATTGCTGTTGATGTAGGTTAGGGGGTAGTAGCCTGTCTCACGGAGTTGTTTCAGTTCTTCAGTGGTGTGACCGAAAATGAAGATGTTCTCTTCACCGACCTCTTCCATGATTTCGATGTTGGCGCCGTCGAGGGTTCCAATGGTGAGCGCTCCATTGAGGGAGAGCTTCATATTGCCTGTGCCTGAAGCTTCCATTCCGGCCATCGAAATCTGCTCTGATAGGTCAGCAGCGGGAATCACCTTCTCTGCAAGCGAGACGCGGTAGTTTTCAAGAAAAACGAGCTTTAGCTTGTCTTTCGTGACGGGATCGTTGTTGATTTTTTCGCCTACTGCATTGGCAAGCTTGATAATGAGTTTTGCCATGTAATAGCCTGGAGCGGCTTTTCCGCCAATCATGACGGTTCGAGGCACCCAAGGGGTGGAGCGGTTGGGGTTGGCTTTGATTCTGTTGTAATGGTGGATGGTATAGAGGATGTTGAGAAGCTGCCGCTTGTATTCGTGGATGCGTTTGATCTGTAGCGAGTAGATGGAATTTGGGTCGATTGTTACCCCTTGTGTCTTCCGTAGGTACTCGGCGAAGAACTTCTTGTTGGCCGTTTTCACTCGCGCCCACTGGTTGCGGAACTTGGTGTCGTCGACAAGAGGGGCTAGCTTTTTGAGTTCACTTAGGTCGGTCACCCAAGCATCACCGATGTAGCTACTGATGAGTCCTGCGAGTCCAGGATTGGCCTTCTTTAGCCAACGGCGGGGTGTGATTCCATTGGTAAGCGGAATGAACTTTTCTGGATCCAATTTGCAGTATTCTGGAAAGAGCTGACTTTTCACAAGATCCGTGTGGAGCTCCGATACGCCGTTTACTTTGTGGGAGCTGACCACGCTGAGGTTGGCCATCCGCACGGTTTTTTCTCCGCCTTCGCCGATAATCGACATGGCAGAGCGTTCCTCATTTGTTGTGCTCGCGGGAAGTGTTTCGAGGAAGCGGCGGTTGATCTCGTAAATGATTTCTAGGTGGCGAGGAAGTACGATCTCTAGCATGGAGACGGGCCACTGTTCTAGTGCCTCCGGCAAAATTGTGTGGTTCGTATAGCTAAATGTACCTTGTACGAGCTTCCAGGCGCGGTCCCACTCCATTTTTTCGTTATCAAGGAAATAGCGCATGAGTTCTGGCACGGCGAGACTTGGATGGGTGTCGTTTAGCTGAATGGCTACTTTATCGGTGAACTCATCAAATCCTGTGTGAGCTTCCTTATAGCGGTGCACAATGTCCTGTAGGGTCGCGCACACGAGGAAGTATTCTTGCTTGAGTCGCAGCTCCTTTCCTTGATACTGGTTGTCGTTTGGATAGAGTACGCGAGTAATGTTCTCCGTGTGATCTTTGTCCTCTACGGCGCGAACGTAGTCACCATGATTGAAGTACTCCAGGTCGAAACCACGTGAAGATTTTGCTGCCCAGAGTCGCATTGTATTCACGACATCATTTTTATATCCGGGAACTGGAGTGTCATAGGCCATTGCCATGATCTCCTCAGTATCTACCCAGCGGCGTCGCTCATTTCCGTTGTCATCGCGATAGGATTCTACTCGGCCATAAAAGTGCACGGGAAAGAGGTCTTCTGGGCGTCCAACTTCCCAAGGGTTGCCGTAGCGCATCCAGTTGTCAGGTGTTTCCTCTTGAAAGCCATTGACGATTTTTTGGTAGAATATTCCGTATTCGTAACGGAGACCGTAACCGTATGCTGGAATTCCCAGGGTTGCCATGGAGTCGAGAAAGCAAGCAGCGAGGCGACCGAGTCCGCCATTACCGAGTCCCGCATCCCACTCCTCTTCGCGTAAATCCTCTAAGCGTATATTGAGTTCCTGCAGGGCCTGGTCAACCGTCTCGTAGTAATCGAGGTTGATGAGGCTGTTGCCCAGAGTTCGTCCAACAAGGAATTCGAGAGATATGTAGTAGACCCGCTTTGGATCACGATCGGCATAGTCGTGTTGGGTTTGGATCCAGCGCCCAATAAGATGGTCGCGTAGGGTATGAGCGAGAGCGAAATAGAGGTCTCTTGGGGTGGCCGAGTACTTATCCTTAGCAAGCGTAAAGTGAAGATGATTCTGAAATGCGCGCTTAAATGATTCAACATCAGTTCCAGTGCGAGAATCGATGGGAATGCTGGCTAGGGTAGGTTCCATCAGCTTCTTTCTTATGGTCTCTTTGGTCATGATGCTTTGTTCCTTTGTCCTTAAGGTGTTCCTGTGTGACGCCACTTTGCCTCTTGCGAAACGCAATGTCAAATCAAAACTTTAACCTGTTTAAAAAGCAGCACGAGATGTGCAACAGCGTGGTGAAATTCCACATCTATTTCCTATCCGCAACTTACTGATTGCCAATGAATAGTGGGTTGGCACGGACTCTGCTACTGGGGTTATGAAAAACGTCAATTGCAATGGAGTGCAACGTATGGATACGCAGACCAGGCTGAAGGAATCAATCGCGGAGAAGCTGGCAGAGGTTGCCAATGAATCTGTGAGTCAATTTTTTGACAAGGGGGGCTGTGTGGATCAAGCACAAATACCCATCCTCTCCTTTATGAAGGCAGTGCGCGCAAAGTCGAAGGATCGGTTTTGTCAAACACTTGAGCTTAAATTTCCGTGGCTAAGTGAAATTGATATTGCCCTCGCCTCTTTTCGTGTTGAGTGGGAGGGGCGGCAACATTCCTGTGAGCGGGGAGTATTCCTCAATGAGGTGAAAGAAGACTTTGAGCTCATCGAAAGCAATCTACTGGCTCTTTGTCACGTTAATATGGAGAGTAACCCTGGTGAGGAGGTTCCCATTTTCGTGCGGATTCTCCGCGAGCTTGATCCCTACACTCTAAATGAATTGGAGAAGTTTCTCCGCTGGCAAGATGATCCGGCCAAGGAGTCGCAGCTTCACGCCATTAACGATGCCTGGCGTAACCTTTGCGTCAAACATGAAATAAACCTTCTTCGTAATCAGAACCCGCGTAATGAGCCTATCTATTCCTGGAAGGCCTACTTCATCGCTCGTTACATCAAGCGATGTGCTCAGGAAAAGGGTGACGAGCGCGACGCACTTACGACACTTTTGAGTCTCGCTCTCCTCTACGACAACAGAGAACTTCTAGTGGAGAATAGCCTCATGCAATTAGCAGATTTAGAAACAGACACGAGATAAGGAACGTACTATGAATCCAGAAACCCCAAATCTAAACCCAGAGCTTCTTCAGGCATTTTCTGAACAAATGCAGGAGATGCTACAAGATCTTGAACGCTTTCTCGAAAAGGGACGAGATATTCGAGAAGCGGATGTCTACGAGGCATATCGCTTGGTGCACCGCTGTAAAGGTGACGCGCAGTTCCTTGCAATGCCGGACGTCTCTGCGACCGCCGAAAGAATGTCAGACCCTCTTCGATTGGCTTACCATCAAAGGCGTCCCCTGACAGAAATGGAGCGCTCCACGGTGGCAGAAGGATTGGCATCGCTGAAATGT
>JBFIDQ010000145.1:0-7693 GCA_041603795.1 Chlamydiales bacterium | reverse complement strand
TTTTTGTTTCCGTGGCACAGATAAGAAGACCCTCTTCCCCAGGAAAAAGGCGCCCTAAAGAAACGCCAGGCTCGATTTTATGCGCTCGGAACCCTGCCAGCACCTCATCGATTGGCGTCTCAAATTTGGCCACGAACTCATTAAAGATTGGGAGCGATGTATCCACATCAATCCCTGAAATTTTGGCCATCTCAGAGCGCAAGTACATCGTCCGTTGAAAATTAGTGCGAGCCAGTGCGGGGACCCCCTCTTTGCCATACCAGACCGTAGCGACAAGCGAAGCGAGTGCAGCGAGTGCCTGGTTCGAACAGATGTTGGACGTCGCCTTCTCTCGCCGGATATGCTGCTCACGCGGCTGAAGCGTCAGAACAAATCCGGGGCGCCCCTCGCTATCGACTGTCTCCCCTACGATACGTCCCGGCATCTGACGCACCAGTTCCTGGCGGCACGCCATATAGCCCACGTAAGGGCCTCCGTATTGGAGTCCAACCCCAAACGGCTGCATATCTCCTACCGCGATATCCGCCCCCAGCTCTCCTGGACAGGCGTAAAGGCCGTAGGCGAGCGGGTTGCCGCAATGGACCGTGATCACCCCTTTTTCATGTGCTCTTGCGAAGAGAGGCGCTAAGTCCTCCACGACCCCATAGATATTAGGCGACTGCACCAAAACTCCAGCCACCCCATCATCGAGGGTAGCAGCGTTCCAATCGTCTACAACCTCAATGGACACATCGACCCGCCGCAAATAGATCTCCACAGCCGCGCGGTAATGCGGATGTAGCGTTGAGCTCACCAGCACACGCTTTGCCCTCTTGCGAAGGCGTAGAGCCATCAGGAGTGCCTCTGCACACGCTGACGCCGCATCGTAGACCGACGCATTTGAGACGTCCATTCCGGTCAGCGCGCAGACGGCCGATTGAAATTCGAAAATGGCCTGCAACATCCCCTGCGATGCTTCCGGCTGGTACGGAGTGTACGCCGTCAGGAACTCCGACTTTTGGCAAATCGGACCCACCATCGCAGGGACATGATGCTCGTAGGCCCCAGCTCCCAAGTAACTTTCGAACTGCTGAGCACTGTTCCTAGCTGCGAGTCCCTCCAAGAGATGGAGTCCCTCCCCTTCCGATAGTCCGTCATCAGACGCAGGAAAAGGACAACGCAGTTCCTTAGGAATTGCCGAAAATAGATCCGCCAGCAAGTCGACGCCGATCGCCTTCAGCATCTGCTCGTTTTGTTCCGTACCATTAGAGATGAAATCCATGTTACCCGATGAACCCCTGGTATCCCGCCTCATCCATGAGAGCTTCCACTTCACTCGGATTTGACAGCTTAAGTTTAAACAGCCAGCCTTTATCTTGAGGGGAGTCATTGACCAAACCTGAGGCCTCCTCTAAGGCGCTATTGACCTCAACAATCTCGCCTGAAACCGGCGAATAGACGTCCGCAGCAGCTTTTGTCGATTCCAGCACGCATGCCTCATCGCCAGCTGCTACACTTTTTCCTACCTCAGGCAGTTCCACGAATACGATATCCCCCAGCTCCTGCTGAGCGTAGTCACTCACCCCCACTGTTGCCAGTGTGCCGTCGACGAGTATCCATTCGTGAGACTCTGTAAAGCGCAGATTGGTTGTTTCCACTGTTTTCTGTCCCATAGTTCATTCCTATTTTTTACAAAGACTCTTGAGAAAAGGCAATTTCACGATTTCCGCTGGAATCTTTTGCTTGCGCACCTCGATTTCCAGCTGATCACCTTCTGAGAACTCACCTGATACCATTACAATCGCGATGGACCTGTTTAGCGTCGGAGAGTGCGTTCCTGAGGTAACGATCCCAACCTCGAGATCACCTGAAAAGACGCGGCACCCCTCGCGAGCAATTCCTTTCTCGCGTAAAACCACTGCCTGCTGTGAGCGCTTTTGTGGGTTCAACTCCAGATCAACGAGAGCCTCCTTCCCAAGAAAAGTCTCCTTTCCCAGTTTAACGGTCCAGCTTGAAACCGATTCCGTCGCTGAGATCGTATCCGACAACTCATGACCATAGAGAGCGAATCCCATTTCTAGTCGCAGCGTATCACGCGCTCCAAGTCCACAGGGCTCCGCGCCGAGGGCAATCAGCTCGTCCCATACTTCACCAAGGATGTTGTTGGGCGGCATGATTTCGTAACCAGATTCCCCCGTGTATCCAGTGCGGGCAATGATCACGTTTTCACCGTGTACGGTGAACGTATCCAACCTCATGAACTTGAGTTCTTGGGCCTCCGGCAGCCACTGTGCCATCACCTCATCAGCTTTAGGGCCCTGTAGCGCGAGGATTCCATCCTCCTCGTAGCGCGTTTCCACCACCACGTCGTAGTTCTTAGCCACAGAGAGCACATGATCGAGGTCCTTTTGGCGATTGGACGCATTCGCTACAACAAAGAACTCCGTTGCCGTCTGGCGGTAGACAATGACATCATCCACCGAGCCACCATCTTCCGCAGCCCACACGGTATACGTTGCAGCGCCATCTCGCTTTCCAGTAATTTTGTTAGTTGAGAGGTAGTCGAGAAGCCTTTCAGCGTCAGGTCCCCTGACTACGATCCGTCCCATATGAGACACATCAAATAGTCCCACTGCCTCCCGCACCGCTTGGTGCTCGGCAAGAGTGCCTTTAGCATAACGCACAGGCATCTCCCACCCCGCAAAATCCACCAATTTTGCGCCGAGAGCCTCATGTCGATCGTACAATGCCGTTTTCATTTGACTAACCTTATTTTGCTCCACAGCGCCGGTTGCTGGTCAATTGCGTACTCACGTGAGTGCACCGTAAAGTGCTGCGGTTCACGCCGTGCCCAGCGATTGATTCGATAGGTAAAGCCTAATCGATCAAATTGCTGTGGATCGTAACCGGTCAGACATTTTTGCGGAATCCAAAACTGCCATTGGTTTGCTTTCACGTCGATAAGTTGTAGATCTGCTGGGTTGCAGTGATCGTGACTGTCCTCCGTACGAAATCTTGTGATCTCACCGGCTCTTGCTGAACCGTCGACGGCTTTGGGAAGAAAATAGAAGTGGTGACAGAAGCGGTGATTGAAGCCTGCAGTTTTGAGATCACGCGTGTCGATAAAGAGCTCCACACTGTCGCCGTCCTCTAGCTGAGGGAACACGGGGTGATCGAAGTCGCCTTCCACAGCGACCTCAAACAGCAATCCGTCCTCGCTCCACGCCCCGGCCACTTTGGCGGTGCGCGCTTCGTGGTTGAGACCAGAAAGATCAGGAAGCCAGCCTAGTGGAGCAATGGTCCCTTTATGCCCTTTAGGAAGCTCTCGAAAGAAGTGTTCCGGAGTGAAAAAGTGTACTGGAGTAAGCGGAACAAATTCCTCGCCCAGCAAAGATTTTGTTCCGCTCATTCACGCTACCCTTTTATGGTGTGAGCGACGGAAAACGGCGCATTTTCCGCAATCTCCGTCATCATCTTGTCCATTAGCGCCTGCTGCGCCTCATAGGAAAGGAGTTTCTGTCCCTTGAGCATCATCTCCTCGAGCTCCGTCTCATCGACCTTCTCCTGGCCAACCTGAAAGAAGTAGGGCGAGCTCGTTTCGCTCTGTTGCACGTCCGACCACTCCCCTTCAGCCATCGCCAACGTCGGCTCAACCGGAATATTTCCCTCTATATCGCGTCGTACAGTGACCGTTCGCTTAGCCAGTTTCCACTGTTGAGACAACTCTGTACGTGACGCAAGCTCTCCCGATTCTGACGGCGTTACAACCAAGGCCTCGGCCTTCGTCGGATCGGCTATGATCTCCTCACGGCTGACTCTCAGCGGATAAGCAAGACGCTGCCGCGCCCAGAAGCTACTCGTTTTTTTGTCGAGCTCCTCCTCAGCACCACCCTGCTCAACATAATCATTTTTGATGTCACGTAGAATGCCCGAGTAGAGGTTGTCAGCAACCTGAGTGCTCACCTCGCTCAAAGGACGCCACTCTCCCGATTCGTCGCGGTACGCACGCACATTGCCTCTTCGGATTTTTTCGTAGTGTTCCTTAAGTCGACGTTCCGCCAGTACCACAAGGGTACGGTCCGTTTTCGCCTCTTTATAGCGCATCAACTCCCACACCCCACCGCGATCCTGTACAGCCACCTGGTAGTGGTGCTTGCCATCAGGGGAATAGTGAGCAATCTCGTCCTCACTGTCGAGCATCTCCATAAGAGCCTTGCGGTCCTTTACCCCCTCAAAAGGAAGTTTCCCTCCCTTCATCCGCAGGCTAACAACTACCTTCTCGCTAGATGCGTCACGCAGGGCCTCCTCAATCCATTCAGGGTGAGCTTCCACGATTTGAGATCTCGAGTAGATATCGGCTTCCGTCCGTGCCGCCTCCGGTAGCGCATCAATTGCTGCGATGCGTCCCTCTTCGTCGGCCACCTGCGCCTGTCCTAGTTCTGGAAAGCGCTTGACCAGTAAATCCCAGTTCGCTTCCGCACCCTGCCACGCCCACATCTCTCGCACGCCCACGCGTGTTTGCAGCTCGGATTTGCTCACCGATTTCAAGGTCAGCAGATAGCGTCTTTGCACGAGTTCCGGAGCGATTGCTTGTACCTTTTCAGGTGAGAGAAAAGTCGTTGGAAGAGCTAGAGGGTGTTCCTCGCTCCAGCCACTTGAATCCGTGCAGCTAGAGAGGTACGTCTCCAATTGCTGCAGCTCCTCGTACCGCTTCAGTTGAAGCTCCTTGGGAAACTCGTAGAGCTCCACTTCAACACCCTTGCGAGCAAAAGAATTGAGCTGTTCATACATCCAGCGGTCAACTAGAACGGAGTCACCTGCCTCCTGAAAGAGTCGACGAAATAGCAGCACCTTCTGCCACACATTGGCAGCCCGTGTTTCCGAAAGCTGCATCGCCTGCAGCTGACCGCGCATGTACTGTCCGCTATTGACTGCACGAGCCCTTCCCTGCATCTGTTGGAAACTGGATTGCGCATTGCGCAGAAGACTAGCGGTAGCCTCTTCCATGGTCACTACATACCCGAGCTCTTCTGCTTGCTCAGCAGCGGCTATCACAAATTCGGCTACTAAGTGAGTAAAACGCTGTCCAAACCAGTCCTCAGCCGTATGGTAGCCAAACAGAGCTAGGTCCGTGCGATCGAGGTCTGGATCGGCCTGCACCCACTCTTGCTGCTTCTGCTGGTTAACTAGCACCTGACGTAGGGCAGCAGCTGGGAACTTTGACTCAGCTAGGTAAAGATTGACCCGCGTCTCAAAACTCTCCCTGTCGACATCGTTTGTTTCCTGCAGCTGCTTCAAGTATTTAGGAAGCTCCGGAGAAAAATACTGCCATGCAGCCTCTGCCCCTATGAAAGGAACCTGTGGATGCGCGTAGGTGCGATAACTCTTTTCCCGATCGCGCTTAGCTAATAGTTCGTCAGCAACGGTCTCTTGGTACGCCTCCATGAGGCTTGGACCGAGTCCATGCACCAAAATATCATTGCGAATTACCCCATCATTGAGGAAATTGACGCCCAGAGCTCCTCCCGAGTAGAGCGCATCCAAAGCATCGGTTCGCAAGAAGAGGACCATTTCCTCCACCTCAGAGACATATACCGGAGTGCCAGCCGCCGTAGTAAAGGCCACCTCATCCTTACGCGTTGAGGCCGCGTTCTGGTCCGTTAGCGCCGAATAGGTGCCAAAGAATACGAAAGAGATAACGATAACGATCGTTGTACAAATGAAAAGAATCTGTTGATGACGCCGAAAGAAGGAGAGCATGAATAGGGGGTTCTCAATTTAATCCAATGAAACGACAATTGTACCAGTTATAGAGGGATTATATGCAAGGGCTGAAGCAGCTATCTTACATCTGTAAGAAAATCGACGATGCGCTTGGCAAGAGCGCGGTAAAGAGGCTCCATTGCCTGTTGCTCTGCAACATGAATGTCATCCAGCTGCCCCAGTGAAAAGCGAAACGCACGGTCTTTTGTGGTGTAGTAGTCGTGATCATAGTCAGCTGAAGCCCTAACGACTACCGGCCGAAACACTGCCTTTCCCGAACCTGTCTCTATCAGCTCCACCTCAGCGTACGCAACAACTCGTCCCTCACTTGGTAAGATACGTTTCGTATAGGAATCGGTTGCGTCGACATCCCGACGGAAACCGATCTGCTTGTGATGAATGTCTTTGATTCTCACCAGGAGGGTGAGCTCGCCGTTCCTTTTGCTGTAGCGAAATGCCCCTGAGCGTCCGACCTCTCGCACCAGTTCATTTGCCAGGTGACCATGCTGGTCGCCTTCGGGATAGGGAATCATAATGGAATCATAACGAGAGGGTAGCCCCTCCCCAATAAAATGAAAGCCACAGCCTGCCAGTAGGAGGAGTGCGACCAAACACCTCACAGCCAGAGCTCCTTAGAAAATTTGAGCTCCAAGGCGACTTCTTCAAGAGCATGCAAACGCTTCTTGCACTGCTGAGCCACTTTTGTCTCGGGAAACTTCTGAAGCGCCCTCACGTAGTACAAAACGGACGCCCGCTCGTGCTTAGTGCGCTCATAAAACTGAGCTGTTGCTAGCAATCCCCCAGCGCAGACCTCGCGCATTTTTTGAATATTTTCCTCCGCAACAACAAATCGCTCCTCTCGAGGAAGGTGGTTTTGAAAGCGGCGCAAGTTGATGTTTGCGAGAGGAAGGAGATCGGGGTTATTGTGCTGCTCACAGCAATGCTTGTAATAGACCTCGGAAATCGCCAGATAAGCTTCCGGCACCATTTCGTGTTTTGGGAAACGGTGAATTAGGAGCTGTGCAGCATCGACGGCTTCTGGGTAGCGACGCATCGTCGTCAAAAAGAGCGCCTTTGAGTAGAGACTTTTGGCAGCGAGTTCATGGCCCGGCGCGAGCTCCACAATTTCGTCATAGATTTCCAGGGCCGTTTTGTCACCTGGAAGCCATTTAGGAAGCTTGTCTATACCGAAGAGATGTCGCTTTTCGCCATTGCGGAAGGCGTCTGCCACGTGCAACTTGTACTCCAAGCAGTGCTCGAAGTGTTGCCCATTTGGCTGTTCTTCTAGATAAAGCGAAAGGTAATCGTTGGCTTTTTCATAGGCGCCGCTGCGCGCATAGGAAACCCCCAAATAATAAGAAGCTTCCTTCCCAAAGGGTGTATCAGGAAAGCTCGACGTAATGATACGAAATTGAGCGGCCGCTTCTTTCCACTCTTCCTTCTGAAGAGCCTCCATCCCGGCACCATAGTGCTCCTGTACGGACATCGTTGCCACGTCACGTCGGTCAACGAGCTTACCGTCCTTAACGACGTAGCCTTTCTTGCGCGAGTAATCGCCGTCGACGAGCCGACCGTTATGGCTCGCCTCTGCGCTGCCCGCAAGCAATAACAAACCTAAAAAACAACTTAGTAGAATTGATCTCTTCATAAGAGGTTAATTTTAAAGGTGTGGGAATTGGTTGTCAATCGTCTAGACCTATTTTCCTGGGCATTCGCATTATACAAATAAATATAATAGCAACCGTAAGTGCCTACGAATAAACCTTAAGCAACTTTTTCGCAGGAGCTTGTGATTGATTGCTTTTTTTTAGACGCAAAGGCGCTGACATACTTTTACCCACAAGTTTTTGTGACGGAAAGGTGCGGTTTGTGCCGTGCGGTTTTTTTTTTGCTGCGGGAGCAGCAGTGGCATTTAGCCTCGGGTGGAGGCGCAGCCGGAACCCGGGGTACG
>JBFIDQ010000144.1:0-7694 GCA_041603795.1 Chlamydiales bacterium | reverse complement strand
TACCCACGGCTGCATTTGCTCGCATTCGCGAGCTGCATTTGCCATGGGCTAAAATCTACCCGTCCGCAGTCGCGGACTCAAATTCCTTTTGCTTGAGTCGGACAGCAAGAGGACTTAGTCGCTTGGGTCTGCTTAAAAGCTGCCCACTAGACTCTCAGTCTCAGATCCCCTACAATAGAGCCCAAAATATGCCACTTCATTGGGAGTCTTTATGCTTAGCCAGCAGATCCGTCGCCGCTTTCTCGACTATTTCAAGAAAGAGGGGCACGAAATCATTCGCTCTTCACCGGTTATTCCGCACGACGATCCGACCCTTCTCTTCATCAATGCTGGGATGAACCAGTTCAAGGACGTCTTTTTGGGAGAGAGTCCACGTGATTACACGCGGGCGACGTCGTCGCAAAAATGCGTCCGTGTCGGCGGCAAACACAACGATCTAGAAAATGTGGGCCATACTTCGCGCCACCTCACCCTCTTCGAGATGCTCGGCAACTTCTCCTTTGGCGATTACTTCAAGGAAGAAGCGATTCGTTTTGCTTGGGAGGTGTCGACTGAGGTCTTTGAGCTCGATGCGGAGCGCCTCTGGCCTACGGTATTCACAACGGATGACGAGGCGTATGAGATCTGGAAAAAGTATGTTCCGGAGGATCGCATCACGCGATTCGGCGAAAGCGAAAACTTCTGGTCCATGGGTGATACGGGTCCGTGCGGTCCCTGCTCCGAACTCCTTTACGACCGCGGCGATGCTTTTGGTTCGGCTCGGAATCCGACAGAAGACTTCGAAAGTGGCGAGCGCTACCTCGAATTTTGGAACCTCGTCTTCATGCAATTCAACCGAGATGCCAGCGGCACGCAGCACCCTCTACCTAAGCCCTCGATCGATACGGGAGCCGGACTCGAACGCATTGTTTCTCTCAAGATGGGTGTTGACAACGTTTTTGAAACTGACATCATGCGCGCTCTTATTGCTCAGGTGGAATCGCTTTCTGGCAAATCCTACAACAAAGAGACGGGTGCACCTTACCACGTGATTGCCGATCACATTCGCTGCCTCAGCTTTGCCATTGCCGACGGCGTCCAACCTTCCAATGTCGACCGAGGCTACGTCCTACGAAAAGTGCTGCGTCGAGCGGTACGATATGGTAGGCAGCTCGGCCTCAACAAGCCGTTCATGGCGCAGGTGCTACCGCGTCTTCTAGAAACCATGGGTGACGACTTCCCCGAGCTGGTCAAGGGGCAAAATCGCATTGCTGAGATCCTCACGCTTGAAGAAGAAAGCTTCCAGCGCACCCTACAGCGCGGCGGAAACCTTCTTTCGCAAATTGTAAAGACTGCCCATCATCACGACAATCGGATCTCAGGCGACGATGCCTTCAAGCTCAAGGATACCTACGGACTCCCCATTGAGGAAATCGAACTCCTCGCAAAAGATGATGAGCTTACGGTCGACTTGACCCGCTATAAAGAGCTTGAAGTCGAAGCGAAGGAGCGCTCAAGGAGCGCCCACAAGACCACTCACCAGATCGCTAGTGAAAACCTCTTCGAGGGATTTGTCGCTGAAAAAGGGAAGACGGCCTTCGTGGGTTATCACGAAACGCGTGCAGAGGCGTGTACGGTAGTTGGCATTGTCGTAGGGGATCAGTTTGTGGAGAAGTTGGAGTCAGGAACGGAAGCTCTGCTTATTCTCGATCGAACTCCGTTCTACGCGGAAATGGGTGGACAAGTTGGCGACACGGGATCCATTGGAAACTTCGCGGTAACGGACTGCCAGGCGCCATTCAAAGGCATCATTGCTCATGTCGGCACGCTCTCAGAGGGCTCGCTTTCCGTAGGCGATACTCTTGATGCACAAGTCGATGCGGCTCGCCGTCAGAAAATCGCTAACAATCATACCGCCACGCATTTGCTTCATTGGGCGCTCCACGAGGTTGTAGGAGAGCATGTGAAGCAGGCAGGATCGGTGGTCGATCCGGAGCGCCTTCGGTTTGATTTTAGTCACCATAAGGCCCTGACGACCGAACAGATTCGCAAGATTGAGGATAAGATCAATCAGAGGATACGCGAAAATCGCCCAGTGGAGTCGTATGAGCTCGCTTACGAAGAAGCGCAGAAGCGCGACGACATCATTCAGTTCTTCGGCGAAAAGTACGGTAAGTCAGTACGCGTCATCGACATCGACTACAGCAAAGAGCTCTGTGGCGGGACGCATACCTCACACGTAGGAACCATCGGACTCTTTCGCGTCGCCAAAGAAGGCTCCATTGCGGCCGGTGTGCGCCGCATAGAGGCGGTAACCGGACAAGAAGCGGAGGCCTTCGCGCGGGAAAGTGAGGACCTCGTTGGTTCACTAGCCAATACACTCAAAACTCAGCCCGTTAAGGTTGAGGAACGCGTAGAGAAGCTTCTCGAAGAGAACAAGCGCTTGCAAAAAGAGCTTAAGGCGCACGCCGCTAAAGAACGTATGGGCAAGATAGGAAGTCTACTAGAAAACCCCGAGAATCTAGGAGGGGTTTCCTTCGTCGCTACGGAGGTTGCCGTACCTGCCAAGGAGCTACGGCCATTCAGCGAGGAGCTCATGAGCAGGCTCGGCTCTGGCGTGCTGGTTGTGGCAAGTGTGGATGAGGGAAAGGTGCAGCTGCTAGTACGCGTGAGCGACGATCTCATAGGAAGAGGAATAAAAGCCGGCGACCTCGTGAAGGAGATTGCTCCGCTAGTAGAGGGTCGCGGCGGGGGTAAAGCAGACTGCGCGCAGGCGGGTGGACAAAATCCAGGTGGCATCGAATCGGCTTTCGCTGCGGCGCGGACGTGGCTAAGTGACCACGCAAGCAATACAAGTGCGACGCAATGATTATGGAAAGGCCTCTTGATCTAGCTTCGAGTCACCTCGACACCTTTCGCGAGGCGATTGCGGGTGGCTCAAACGTAACCATAGAGGGACTTTGGGATGCCCCAAAGGCAGTTTTGGCAGCGGTTGCGCAGCAGGCAACGGGGAAGCACATTCTGGTATTGGCTGGTGCCGGCAAGGAAGAGAGTCGACTTTTTCACGACCTCCGCTACCTCACCGAAAATCCGGTGCTGGAATTTCCCGCGTGGGAAACGCTTCCTTCCGAGCGACTTCCACCGAGTCCGGATGTAGTCGGCGAACGCTATCGCGTTCTACGCAGTCTAGCGACAGGCGACCAGCCCCACATCATCATCGCCAACTTGCAGTCCGTTTTACAAAAACTCATCCCCCCTGCTTGGCTTGCGGAACTCACGCTTACGCTCAAACCTACGCAACAGATTCCCTTTCCCGAGCTGATCCAGGCCCTACTCGATATGGGATATCACCGCACTGCGTTGGCATCGGACAAAGGACAGTTTTCCGTTCGCGGCGGCATCATCGATCTTTTTCCTGTTAACAGTCCAGAGCCCTTCCGCATGGAATTTTGGGGCGATGAAATTGAGCAGATCCGCACCTACGATCCCGTCAGTCAGCGATCAATTGGAAAAACCCACGAAGTACTTTGCCTCCCCGCGCAGGAATTGAGTCTCATTGAAGAGTGGGACGAGCGCGTCACCATCTTGGACTATCTCGGCAAGGAGTGTATCATCCTGTGGGACGACCTCGTCGCCCTCGAAGATCGCTACGTATCGCTCACATCGATTCCGGGCACGCTCTCGCCTATATTCTCAGACATCAACGAACTTCTAGCATCCAGTCAGAAACTACAACACTTCTACCTCCCCGACCAACGCCTAGAGGATATTTCCGAGGTGAAGCTGAGCAACGGCGACCTCGCCTTTGAGCTGTTTGGCAAAGAGCTCATTACGAGTCGCTGGCACCACCCGTTTCAGAAGCTATCGGACTACTTACGGCCGATCGAATACGCGTCAAATGAGACGCTGGCTGGCGATGAACTCCTTCACGCGCTTTCACAGGCGCCACGCGACGCCAGACTCCACTTTTTATGTGGAAAGGAGTCCGATGAGGACCATGTAAAGGAGCAGATTGCAGAATTAGAAGTGGCCCTTCCTGCTGACCACCACTACCATATTGGCTATCTCTCTAGTGGTTTCGCCATGCCAAAGGCGAACCTCATTGTCCTTCCGCAAGCGGAAATTACGGGTCGGCACAAGATACGTCGACAGAAACAGCGGTCGACGTATTCGACTCCGCCCTCCGAGCTACACGAGTTGGTGCCAGGTGACCACGTGGTGCACCTCGCGCATGGTGTTGGACGTTTTGCAGGGGTCAAGGTCAAGCCCAATATCGACGGGGTAGAATCTGAGTACTTTCACGTTGAATATGCCAATCAATCGAGTCTCTTCATTCCCATGACCCAAGCTCATATGGTGAGCAAGTATGTGGGGACACAGGACGAAAATGTCCGCCTACATACGCTAGGGAGCGGCAAGTGGCAGAAGGCCAAGGCGCGAACGGAGAAGGCGATCCTCGGATACGCCAATGATTTACTCGACTTATACGCCAAAAGACAGGTCCACGGCGGCGTTGCCTATCCGCCTGATTCATCAGATATCGAACGCTTTGGCGACGACTTCCCCTTTGTGGAGACAGAAGATCAGCTCAGCGCTGTCGCCGCCATTCGCAGCGACATGCTATCGGATTCCTGCATGGACCGCGTGGTTTGCGGCGATGTGGGCTACGGCAAAACAGAAGTTGCCATGCGAGCGGCCTTCAAGGCGGTTGTCGACGGCAACAAACAAGTGGCCGTTCTTGTGCCCACGACCGTTCTCGCCATGCAGCACGGTGAGACCTTCAAAGAGCGCATGGAAAACTTTCCCATTGAAATAGGGGTTCTCTCCCGTTTCAATAGTACGAAGCAGACCAAAGAACTGCTCGAGAAGATCTCCAAGGGGCAAGTCGACATCGTCATCGGCACGCATCGACTCATTAGCAAAGATGTGCAGTTTAAGGATCTAGGACTCGTCGTGATCGACGAGGAGCAGCGGTTTGGCGTACGCGCAAAGGAGCACTTAAAGAAGGTAAAGGCGGCAGTAGATTGCCTCACGCTCTCCGCCACACCGATTCCACGCACCCTCCATATGGCCCTCGTTGGAGCACGGGACATGTCAGTGATCAGCACTCCCCCGCAAGATCGCCTACCCATCAAAACGATGGTGGCGGAGAAATCTGACGACCTCATCAAAAACGCCATCCTCCGCGAACTCAATCGCAATGGGCAGATCTTCTTTGTGCACAATCGAGTGGAAACCCTTCCAGATATCGCCAGACATCTGAAGGAGTTGGCGCCTCAGGCCAATATCATCATGGGTCATGGCCAGATGAGCGCCGAGGAAATCGACAAGGTCTTCCATGCGTTCAAAAGTGGCGAAGCGGACATCCTTGTGGCAACGACCATCGTAGAAAGCGGAATCGACATTCCCAATGCGAATACGATCATGATCGATCGCTCGGATCGTTTTGGGCTGGCTGATCTATACCAACTGCGTGGACGTGTGGGCCGCTGGAACCGGCAGGCCTATGCGTACTTTCTGATTCCATCGGGGCGTATCATCCGTGAGACCGCTGAAAAGCGCCTCAAAGCACTCGCAGAAACCGGCGGCCTAGGCGGTGGAATGCGCATCGCCATGCGCGATCTAGAGATCCGAGGTGCGGGTGATATTCTGGGAATCGAGCAAAGCGGACACGTTGCTGCTGTAGGTTTTCATCTCTACTGCAAGATGCTCAAACGAACCATTGCCGCCCTCCAAGGGCGCCTCCCCAATGTCCTTGTGGATACGAAGATTGAATTCCCAATGGACGCTCGTCTACCAGAAGAATACGTCAATGCCTCCAGTCTACGCATGGAGATCTACCAGCGACTGGGTGAGGCGATTTCCTGGGAGGATATCGACGAGATCTGGCGAGAGCTCAAGGACCGCTTTGGAGAACCTCCTGAGCCAGCTAAGTGGCTCTATTACGTCACACGTGTACGCGTGTGGGCGTCCCGCCACGGCTTCACCCTCCTCAAAATGGAGACGGTGTCGCTCCTAGCGGAACGCAAACAGGGATCCGATACAACCAATGCCAAGATCCTCATGAAGCGGCCTTCTACTCCAGCCGACCTCGAAGCGAAGGTCCTTACTGAGCTGAAGAAGACCTTTAAGATTAAGGCGCAGATATGAGACCCCCCTTTCACCTGCTCATCCTCTTCTTTTTTTTCTCCTCATCTCTTTTTTCCGAGCAGCGGAATCCGAAATCAGTGCTCATTGTTGGCGGTGGTAGTATCGGACTCTACACAGCCAAGTATGCATCAGAGCTCGGACATAAGGTCACGTTAATTGAAAAAGGGCTCATAGCAAAAGGAGCCTCTACAGGCAATACGGGCCATATTGTCCCAAGCATTGGAGCGCCCATAGCCGACCCCAGTGCGGTCTTTCAGCGAATGAAAGAAGCATTTTGGGATGGTGACAGCGTCGTGCGCCTACAGTTCCAATGGAACAGGGCTTACATGAAATGGCTCTACCATCACCTCACCTCTTGTACCACGGCAAAGTTCCAGCGCTCATCCGACCTTCTTTTCTCCCTCGGAAAGGAAAGTCGACGCCTCTACCAGGAGATTGTTGACGAGGGTCAAGTGGGACCCTTTTTTCCTCAGGGCCGACTCGAACTCTTTCATACAGCAAGTGGATTTTCAGCTAAGAAAAAAGAACTCCCGTTGCTGAGAGAGAAGAGCGTCACCGCGACCCTTGTGAACCAAGAAGAGCTAGGGAACTACATCTCATTTGTAAAACTACCGCTGGTTACTGGGGCGATTCACTACCCTGAGGATGCATTTCTTTCCCCTTCTAGCTTTTTGCTAGGCGTCGCCGAAGCACTAGCCTCCCACAACGTGGAAATTCGAGAGCATACGGAGGTCATCGGATTCGAAACGGATGGTGCTAATATCATCGGAGTAAAAACCACTCAGGGATTACTGACGGCAGATGAATACGTCATCGCTGCAGGTCACGAAACGCCCGGACTAGCAGAGAAGCTCAACATCCACAATGTCCTCATCCAACCCGGTGCTGGATATAGCCTTACCATTACTGATTTCGACCCATTACCTACCACCTCTCTAATGTTTCATGATGAACACATTACGGCGACTCCCATGGGAAAAGATCTTAGGTTCGCTTCCTTCATTGTCCTAGGAGATCGCAATCCGAAACTCGACCCCGAGATCATCAACAGCCTCAAGGCTAAGATCTCTCACCTTATGGACATCGATTTCACGACCATTTCTGATGACCGCATCACAATTTGGAAGGGCTTTAGACCGTGTTCTCCCGACGGACTCCCCTCCGTCGGCCGCCATAGCAAATACGACAATCTAATCATCGCTTCAGGCCACGGCACCCTTGGAATCCACCTAGGACCCATCACCGGCAAGCTCGTTAGCGAACTAATCGACAACCGCCCCACCAGCCTGGAAATTTCAGCTCTAAGTCCAAACCGATTTTAACCCACCCATAGAGGCTTTTGAAGCCTTCTTTGCTGCAGCAGCAGCGCTGGAAGGACCTCTTTGCTGCGACAGCAGCGCCGGAAGGGCTTCTTTGCTGCGACAGCAGCAGTGGCACCTAGCCCCAGGTGAAGGCGGAGCCGGAACCTGGCGTATCGAAGTAGTAAAATGCGCGCTGCGGGAGCAGCGCCGGCGAATCGATAGCCCTTGAGCTCCGTGAAAAAACCGCGGGCCCGCCGGCGCTGC